>JBNMLZ010000063.1:0-11744 GCA_050875085.1 Prevotella sp.
GGATGGTTCACCCAGTCGCGCAGGCGGTCGGGGTGTGACTTGTATATCTGGTTGATGGCGACGTAGATTTTGAAGCACTCGTTGATTTCTTCAGAACGCACCTTAGGAGTGTAGATGATGCGCACGGCGAGTATGTCGTATATCTCGTCGAACGTGACGTGCTTGTTCTGCATCTTGTTCCATATGGAGTAGGGGCTTTTTACGCGCGCCTTAATCTCATATTGTATGCCCATGCGGTCGAGAGCCTCGCGAATGGGTTTTGTGAAAGAGTCGAATATGGAGTCGCGTTGAGCTTGGGTGTCGGCGAGCTTGTTCTTGATGTAGGCATACTCTTCGGGATGCTCGTAGCGGAATGACAGATCCTCAAGCTCGGTCTTTATTTTGTTGAGTCCGAGTCGGTTGGCGAGTGGGGCGTAAATATATAGCGTCTCACCGGCAATCTTGTACTGCTTGTTGGCAGGCTGCGACTGGAGGGTGCGCATGTTGTGGAGGCGGTCGCAAATCTTGATGAGAATCACGCGTATGTCGTCGCTCATCATCAAGAGCAGTTTCTTGAAGTTCTCTGCCTGTGCCGATGCCCGGTCGCCGAAGATGCCCCCCGAAATCTTGGTCAGTCCGTCGACGATTTGGGCTATTTTTGGTCCGAAGATGTTCTCAATGTCCTCAACAGTATAGTCGGTGTCCTCCACAACGTCGTGCAGAAGCGCGGCGCAGATACTTGTAGAGCCGAGTCCCATCTCCTCCACGGCGATGCGTGCCACGGCGATAGGGTGCATGATGTATGGTTCGCCAGACAGTCGGCGCACACCTTTGTGGGCCTGTCGGGCGAAGTTGAAGGCTTTCGTTATGATGTCCACCTTTTTTCGGTGGCGTGAAGCGAGATATATGTCGAGCACTTCCTTGAATGCCCCTTCGATCATTTTGTCGTCGGCAGCCTCTCTCTGTTGGTCTTTTAATTTTTGATCGTCCATGATACAGGTCTCCTATAGTTTATATTGTTTAGGGCGGTTTGTGAGAAAACGTAGGAGGGTATGGCGTCCCTGCCATACCCTCTTTTTATGTAGTTTTGTTTTTTTTATTTGATGCGTATCTTCTTGCCAGCACGTATGTTGCTGCCGCTGATTTTGTTGATTTTCTTCAGCTTGCTGACAGTCGTGCCGTTGCGTTTTGCAATGTCGGAAAGGGTATCGCCTTGACGGATAGTGATGTTGCGTCCGCCCTTGTCGCGTCCTTTCTTGTCCTTCTTTCCTTTCTTTCCTTTCTTCGACTTGCTGTCGTCCTTGCTGTTCTTGCTGCCCTTGCTGTTGCGCGAGCTGACACTGCTCTTGCTGTTGCGTGACGAGCTGGCGCTGTTGCGTCGTGTGACGGCAGGCACGTCGTCGTTGACAGTCACCTCGGTGCGCTTGGACAGAAGTTCGTCGGGATGGTAGGCGTATACGGAATCCTCGTTGTCGATGAACTTGCCTACGTATGAAATCGGCAGTCGGAGAGCCATCGGTTTTGTTGATCCGTTGACGATGTTGCGGCGGTACTGCGGGTTGAGCTGCTTAATCTGTTCGATGTCCATGCCGAGCACCTTTGCGACCTGCTCGAAGTGAACGTCGCGGTTTACCACCACTGTATCGGTCTTTGTAGGCAGGTCGGCCTGCATCGGGCAGATGTTGTGGTCGCAGTAGTATGTCATGATATAGTTGGCGGCGATGAAAGCCGGCACGTATCCTCTTGTCTCCTTTGGCAGGTAAGGGTAGATCTGCCAGTAGTCGGTCTCGCCGTTGGAGCGGTGGATGGCCTTGTTGATGGTCTCCGGGCCGCAGTTGTAGGCGGCGATGACGAGGTTCCAGTCGCCGAAAATCTTGTATAGATCGCGCAGGTACTGTGCAGCCGCATAAGAGGCGCGCACTGGGTCGCGGCGTTCATCAACGAGCGAGTTCACCTCCAGTCCGTAGCGCTTTCCTGTGGTAAGCATGAACTGCCAGAGTCCGGTTGCGCCCACGCGTGACACGGCGTTGGGGTTGAGTGCCGACTCAATGACCGGCAGGTATTTCAGTTCGAGTGGCAGTCCGTATGCCTCAAGCGCCTCTTCGAAGGTAGGCATATAGAAGTTCTGTGCTCCGAGCATTATGCTCACTGAGCGGCGCAGGTGTCCGCTGTAGCGGTCGATGAACTTCTGCACCACATCATTATATGGCATTTCAATCACCGAAGGTATGCGCGCCAAGCGTTCCTTGTAAACATCCTTGCTGTAGACGGGGTTGATGTCCGGCATGTTGCAGTCGGTGTTGATTTTCAAGTAAGTCTTGCTGTTGTAGACCGAAAGTAGCGAGTCGTACTCGCTTGTCATGGCTTCGGGCAGGTCGATGACCTCTTTCTTTCCCTTGGCGTCGGTTACAGTGATTTCCGTTTCATCGTCGTCGCTCTGCGCGAGGACTGGGGTAGTGAAACCAAGAATCGCTGCTGCGATCAATACTAATGTCTTTTTCATCAAAATACGTATGCTATATATCTATTGTTTCTGTTTTTAAAAGTTGAGGCTGAAGCTCATCCCCAGGCTGTTCGCCTTGATGGGATTGCGTTCGCGTTCATTGTTTATTATAGTAGGCTCAACCCTCAGGCTGAGATCCTTGGATATGTCGAATTCCGACAGCGACGCATCGACGTAGGCATCGATCACGCTGAGAGCATATACGCCCACAAGACAGAAGAAGCTAAGGTCGCGCCAGCGGCGGTATTTGTCCTTGCGCTTCTTGAAGAGCGTCTGGTAGCGTTGCATGTTGGAGTCGTCGATTTTGGCTCCGAGGTGCAGAAACTGGTTGTAGCTCTGCGTGTTGGGGTCGTCGTCCATGAGGTCGAGATATGCCTGCGAGTAGTCGCGGTACATCTGGTTGTTCCACCTCATGGCATAGGCGCATCCCACAAAACCGCCATACACGATAGGAATCTTCCAGTATTTGCGGTTGTATATCTGTCCTGCGCCAGGCAGTACGATGGCAAGCCACATGGCACGCTTTGGGTTTGGCCGCCATGTGTTCCAGTCGCGGTGCTTGCGTATCTTCACCGATTCGGCTTGTGTGAACAGTTTCAGCGTGTCCTGGCTGCCGATTTTCAGCGAGTCCAGTGCGGCCGCGTGTTGTGGTGCAAGCGCCATGGCTACAGCCACGACCAATATTTTCAATATATGTGACAGGTTTCTTTTCACCGTTCTATCTTACTGTTGTTTCATTTTGTCGAAAGCGCTCATGATGCGCTCAAGGTCCTCCTCGTTGTCGAATGGTATAGTGATTTTGCCCTTGCCTTTAGGCGAGCATGTCATCTGTACCTTGGTCTGCAGGAAGTTGGAGAGACTGTTGCGCAGCACGTTGAACTCCTCAGGCAGCTTGTTCTTTGCCACGATTTTCTTGCGTCCGCTCTCCACGTCCTCACCGTTCTTGAGCATCTGTGCCATTTCCTCCACCTTGCGCACGGAGTAGCCGTGCTTGATAACCTCGTTGAAGAGTTTTATCTGTAGCGATGGCGAGTCGACGGCGAGCAGTGCGCGCGCGTGTCCCATGTCAATCTCCTTCTTCTGCAATGCTATCTGCACTTGTGCTGGAAGCCTCAGGAGTCGCAGGTAGTTGGTGATGGCAGTGCGGCTCTTGCCCACACGCTCCGACACTTTCTCCTGCGTCATTCCGTCGGCGTCGAGCAGGTGTTCGTAGGCGAGTGCAATCTCGATGGCGTTGAGGTCCTCGCGCTGTATGTTTTCGACGAGAGCCATCTCCATGATGTTCTCGTCGCTGATGGTGCGTATGTAGGCAGGTATGGCATACAGTCCGGCAAGTTGTGATGCCCGCCAGCGTCGTTCTCCGGCGATTATCTGGTAGCGTAGCTCGTCGATTTGACGGAGCGTGATAGGCTGTATGATGCCGATTTGCCTTATGCTCGACGCAAGTTCTTGCAGCGCCTCCTCGTCGAACTCACGTCGTGGCTGGTTGGGGTTAGCCTCGATTTGCGAGAGTGGAATCTCATTGATTGTCGACGAGCCTTGTGTTCTCACGCCGCCGGTGTCGATAAGGGCGTCAAGCCCTTTGCCGCCCTCGATGTCGTCGAGTCCGCGTCCGAGCACGCTTCTGTTGTATTTCTTGTGTACTGCCATTATTTTTCGTTGAGCGTTTCGTTCTTGTTGATGATTTCCTTGGCGAGAGCCATGTGGTTTTTCGAGCCTGTGGAGTCGGCGTCATAGAGGATGACTGGCAGTCCGTGGCTTGGGCTTTCGCTCAGTTTCACGTTGCGCTGTATGACCGTCTTGAACACAAGTTCCTGGAAGTGTCGCTTCACCTCGTCGTAGATTTGGTTGGCGAGTCGCAGTCTGCCGTCGTACATCGTGAGCAGGAATCCCTCAATCTCAAGCCCGGGGTTGAGTTTGCTCTTGATAATCTTGATGGTGTTGAGCAGCTTTGTTATGCCTTCGAGCGCGAAGTACTCGCATTGCACGGGGATAATCACCGAGTCGGCGGCAGTGAGCGCGTTGACGGTGATGAGTCCGAGCGACGGGCTGCAGTCGATGAGAATGTAGTCGTAGTCGTCGCGTATCTTGTCGAGCATGTTCTTGATGATGCGTTCGCGGTTGTTGAGGTTGAGCATTTCAATCTCCGCTCCCACGAGGTCGATATGGCTGGGAATGATGTCGAGTCCGTTGATATCGGTAGTGTAGACGGCATCGCGCACGTCGGCGTGGTCGATGATACATTCGTAGAGTGAGCAGTCGATTTCCTGAATGTCCACTCCGAGTCCGCTGGAAGCGTTTGCCTGCGGGTCGGCGTCCACTACGAGTACTGTTTTCTCAAAAGTAGCGAGCGAAGCCGCGAGATTAATCGTCGTTGTTGTCTTGCCAACTCCACCTTTTTGGTTGGCGAGTGCTATTATCTTTCCCATTTACGTCAAAATTATTTGGCAAAGTTACATATTTTATGCGAGATACCGCCCGTTTAAACCTTTTTTCGTACATTTGCAGAAGAAATAACGATAATTTTATGAATATTAAAAGACCATTAATACTTATTTCCAACGACGACGGCTATCATGCCAAGGGTATAAATTCGCTCATCCAGATGCTCCGCGACATGGCGGACATCGTTGTGTGTGCGCCAGAGTCGGCGCGTTCAGGCTTTGCCACCGCCTTCTCTGCCACGATACCTTTACGCCTGAAGCTCCGCCGCAAGGAGGAGGGCATGGAGATGTGGTCGTGCAACGGCACGCCTGTCGACTGCGTGAAGCTTGCCTTGCACGAGCTGTTTGCCGACCGTCGTCCCGACCTTGTGATAGGCGGCATCAACCATGGCGACAACGGCTCTGTCAACGTTCACTATAGCGGTACGATGGGCGTGACGCTTGAGGGTTGCATGAAGTACATCCCGTCGATAGGCTTCTCTCTGTGCGACCACCGCGACGACGCCGATTTCAGTCCGTTGCGCCCCTATGTGCGCCGGATTGTGGAGAAGGTGCTTCGCGAGGGATTGCCGAAGGGCGTATGCCTGAACGTGAACTTCCCGAAGCTGCAGGAGTTCAAGGGTGTGAAGGTGTGCCGCATGGCGTTTGGCACATGGTACAACGAGTGTGTGAAGATGCGCCATCCCCATGGCTACGACTACTATTGGATGACCGGCGCCTACCGCAACGACGAGCCTGATGCCACCGACACCGACAACTGGGCGTTGAACCATGGGTATGTGGCAATCACGCCCACGCGCATTGACGTGACCGATTATGAAACGCTCAAAAACTGGAGCTTATGAAGTACTACCTGATAGTTGGTGAAGCCTCCGGCGACCTTCACGCCTCACGGCTGATGAAGGCGTTGAGCCAGACCGACGACGATGCCGAGTTCCGCTTCTTTGGCGGCGACCTCATGTCGGCTGTGGGAGGAACGCGCGTGAAGCACTACCGCGAGCTTGCCTATATGGGTTTCGTGCCCGTGTTGCTGCACTTGCGCACAATATTCCGCAATATGGCGATGTGCAAGCGCGACATCGTTGAGTGGCAGCCCGACGCGCTCATTCTTGTCGACTATCCGGGTTTCAATCTCGACATAGCCAAGTATGTGCATGCCAACACCCACATCCCCGTATACTACTATATATCGCCAAAGATATGGGCATGGAAGGAGTGGCGCATAAAGAACATCAAGCGCGACGTTGACGAACTGTTCTCCATCCTGCCTTTCGAGGTGCCGTTCTTCGAGCAGAAACATCATTATCCGATACACTATGTGGGCAACCCCACGGCAGAGGAGGTGCGCCAGTTCCAGGCCGACTATACCGAGACGACAGCCGACTTCAAGCGCCGCCATGGTTTGTCAGACAAGCCGATAATAGCCCTTCTTGCCGGCAGCCGACGCCAGGAAATTAAGGACAATCTGCCTGCCATGATAGAGGCGGCGCGGCGTTTTGCGGATTATCAGCTCGTGCTTGCCGGAGCACCGAGTATACCGCGCGAATACTATGAGCAATTTATCTGCGGTAGGGGAGTCGCACTTATCGACAACGACACCTACGCACTGCTTTCACACGCTCGCGCGGCTGTTGTGACAAGTGGCACGGCAACGCTTGAGACGGCTCTTTTCCGTGTGCCGCAGGTGGTGTGCTACGAGACACCGCTGCCAAAGCTGATAGCCTTCCTGCGCCGTCATGTACTGAAGGTGAAATACATATCGCTCGTCAATCTGATTGACGACAGCGAGGTGGTGCGCGAGCTTGTTGCAGACACATTCTCGGTTGACAACATCGTCCATGAACTGTCGCTCATACTGCCCGATGGCATGGAGCGTGAGCGTATGCTTGACGGTTATGAACGGATATGGGATAAGTTGGGCAACGACAGTCCGTCGGAAAGTGCAGCCCACATTATATATTCGTTGGTTAGGGAATAAGCAGCTAATCAAGATAAACAAGTGAGGGTGTATCGAAACGCAATGTTGTGTTTCGACACACCCTCTAAAACAGCCTATAGCACAACGTTATAAGCTTTGCCTTTTTGCGTTTTCAGAGTCTTTGTTTTATCGCCGTAGCGCAGGTGGCACGTGCCGCCTGAGCCGGATACCACTGTCGCATGGTCAAGCTTGCCATCCTTCCAGTAGATGCTTACGGTGAAGTTGCCGCGTGCGCGCAGTCCCGTCACAGAGCCGTCGCGCCATGCGTCGGGCAGTGCCGGCAGCAGGTGAATGAATCCCATGTGGCTTTGCATGAGCATCTCTGTCACTCCGGCAGTGCCACCGAAGTTGCCATCGATTTGGAACGGCGCGTGCGAGTCCCACAGGTTGTTGAGTGTGCCGTTCTTCAGCAGGTTGCCATACAGCTTGTAGGCATGGTTGCCGTCGTGCAGTCGTGCCCACTGGTTGAGTTTCCATCCCATCGACCAACCGGTTGCACCGTCGCCACGGTGTTCTAGCACCACGCGCGACGCCTTGGCAAGTTCAGGTGTTGTGACTGGCGAGATGGTGTGTCCCGGGTGCAGTCCGAAAAGGTGGTTCACGTGTCGGTGTTCATCCTTCGGGTCGTCAATGTCGCGCGACCATTCCATGAGTTGTCCGTAGCGTCCAATCTTGTAAGGTGCGAGATGTTTGAGAGCATCCTCCCATGAGCGTCGGTCGGCGGCGTCGCGTCCGAGCGTCTTGCTGGCGTCGATGGCGTCGAGCAGTATCTCGCGTATCACGGCATGTGCGAATGTGGCGCCTTCGTCAATAGGTCCGTGCTCGGGCGATGTTGACGGGGCGGCTGTATAGGTGCCGTCGGGACGGTGCCACAGGTAGTCGGCGGCGAAGTCGGCACTGCCCTTTATTATGTCGTAGGCTTCATCGGCAAGGAACTTGCGGTCGCGGGTGTAGTCGTAGTAGTCCCACAGGTGTGTGGCAAGCCACGGTCCGGCGAATGGCGAAAAGTTCCACGACATGTCCTCGCTCGACAGTGGGGTGGTGAATCCGAAGGGGTTGCCCGATATTGACGTTGTCCATCCGCGTGTGCCGAAATAAGCCTTGGCTGTGCGCTCGCCGGGTTTCACGATGCCGCGGATGAAGTCGAAGAGTGGCTGTTCACATTCCGCGAGGTTGGTGGAGCACGACGGCCAGTAGTTCATCTGCAGGTTGATGTTGTTGTGGTAGTCGATGCGCCACGGACCGTCAACGTTGTTGTGCCAGATGCCTTGCAGGTTGGCGGGCAGGTTGCCCGGTCGCGATGAGGCGATGAGCAGGTAGCGTCCGAACTGGTAGTAGAGCTGTTCGAGATAGTGGTCGGCGGTGCCGTTGCGGTAGTCGGCAAGGCGTTGGTCGATGGGCTTCTCGGCAAACTGCGAATTGTCGCACAGGTTCAGTTGCACGCGCTGGAACAGCCGCGAATAGTCGTCGTAGTGTTGCTGGAGCAGTCGGGTGTAGCCTTCCGTTGTGGCAGCGTCCATCCATTTTGCGGTAGTCGCCACGGGGTCAACGCCCACATAGGTCTTGGGGTTGTTGAAGTCGGGTGAGAAGTTCTCCTTGTAGTCGGTGTCGGCAGTGATGAGTATCACCACCTCGTCGGCGTCCTTCACCTTGATGCGCTTGCCGTCGTTGCTGATTGTTCCGCCTTTGTTGACAGCCTTCAGGCGCACGGTATACTGCATGTTGTTGTTGTCGAGGCGCGCGTCCCATAGCAGGGCGTTGTTGCCGATGGCTTTCATGCTTCCCTCCGACACGGGGTTCTTGGCATACGACAGCACGATGTTCTGTTGTCCGGGTTTTGAGGCGCTGAACTTGATGGCAATCACGTTGGCAGGGTAGCTTGCGAAATATTCGCGTCGGTATTGCACACCGTCCTTGCAGAACTGCACCTTGGCGAGAGCCGAGTCGAGCGACAGCTCGCGCCGGTAGGCGGTCATGCCTACGGCATTGAGTCCGGTCTCGATGTACACCTCACCGGCTGTGGTGAAGTTGCCGAAGCGGAACGGCTTCTCGTCGCTTGAGCCGTAAGGCACGTCGCTGTTGAAGTTCTTGCGTGTCAGCATGGCGGCGCGTTCCCAGTCGTTGTCGGCAAACGCCTTGCGTATGTCCTTTATGACATGTGCCGACTGTTTGTTGACGTTCCAGTAGTAGTCGGCTCCCTTTGCGGTGTTTGGGCCTCCGCGCCACAGCGATTTCTCGTTGAGTGTCAACCGCTCTGCTTCCACAGATCCCATGACGTTGGCTCCTATCGAGCCGTTGCCGATGGGCAGCGACATCGATTCCCATTCCTGGTCGGGGTTTGCCGCGGCGTCGCCGGCAGACACGGGTTTCTTGGAGCCGTCGGCAAAGCGTTCGGGATGGCCGCCATACCATGGCGCGGCGCCGTTGAGTGTTGTCGGACGGTCAAACCAGTAGTGCAGCGGCAGTTGTTGGGCAGTTGCGGGCAGTGCCAATGCCGATACAAAGAGTAGTGAGAGTCTTGATTTCTTCATCGTTTTATTGATTATTTTGTTTTCGTTTGTTTTTTGTTGCTAAATTAATCTGTTGCTTAAATCCCGTTGAATGGGTCGATCAACATTCTTGTCGACTCCACCACGTTTCTGCGTCGCTCAACAGCTTCTGTCACCCTGCAGGCATCAAAGTAGGCTTCCATTGCAGCCAGGCGTTGACGCCACCATTCGTCGCTGCCTACATTGCCACGTTGTTGCCACGTGTCGCATCCGTTAGGGTTGATGTTGGCAGTTGTGTTGCCGGCGAGTACGATGCCGAGTTGCCGGGCTTTGTCGTGCACGTTGCGCAGTTGGTAGTGGAGCACATACTGCACGTAGTAGATGAACGACAGCTTCTTGTATGCCTTTGTGCGCGGGTTCTTCAGCTGTCCGCGTTCTGCCTCGGTCCATTCTGTGTGGTTGGGCCATTGTCTGAAGTCGGCAATGGCGTAGGCGTCGCGCAGGTAGCTGTACTGGGCGTAGGGCACGAGCCAATGCTCGTTGGCGGCAAAGAATCGGCGAAACGATGCCGAGTGCATTGTGTGGTCGCCCTCTTGCTGGTGGATGCAGTGCAGGTAGTGCAGCTTTGCCTTGAGCGTGGCAAGATAGTCGTATTGCGGCATACTGTTGAGTTGCTGTCGCGTCAGCTCCATCTGTTCGCGCTCGGCTGTGTCGGCTATGGGTGGCAGTTGCCGAAGGTCGCACAGCAGAGGGTGAATGGCGAAGACGCTGATGCAGGAGTAGGGTGTGGCGTCGGCGTTGGTGTGGGTGGATATGGTGTCGTTCACTGGCGGCACGCACACGATGTCGGCATTGCCATGCGCTGCCGTCTGCTGTATGAAGGCGTCAAGGTCGCCGAAGTCGCCTATGCCGAAGCTGTCGGCTGTGCGCAGCCACGCTATCGATGTGGCGATGGTGCGTGGCGAAGGCTGCCCACGGTTGAACCGTGGACTCTCCAGTTCGTCGACGATAGCCTCGCCAGGCTGTGAGTCTGTCTGCGTGATGTGTCGGCAGTCGCCTTCCTCAAGCAATGTGGAGCCGTCTGCATTGATAATGGCAAACTTGAATGTCGCCTCGGTGTCGAGTGCCGACATGTTGATGTCGGCTTGCCATTCGCATGTGTTGTGTTCGGTCATTGCTGTCGCCTTTGCTGTGTCGTATTCTCCGGTGTCAGGGTCGCGCATGACGATGGCGAGGCGCTCGTCGGGCTGCACTTCAGTGGAGCGTGCGATCAGCCGTAGGGGTCTGACGAATACCGTGCGCGGCAGCGGTGTCGCCTTGCGCTGCCGCAGACATCCGGAGTAGGCTGAGCTGTACAACTGCGCGTCGGCGGGCATGCCGTGCCATTTGCAGCTTACGCTGACCGTCTCGCTGCGTTTGCAGCTTAGGTCGAGCCTGTGGGTGATGCCGGTCCACTCGCGCTCACGCTCACGTCCTGCACTGTTGACCGTGAAGAAATAGTCAATGCGGGGTGTGTCCTTGCTGTCTACGCCGTCGATAATGCACGACCATAGTCTGCCGTCGTCAGTAGACATGCCCTTGCTGGCGATGTGGCGCGTGCCGTCGTCGTCGGCAACAACCACATTGATTTGCATTTCCTCACCGTAGGCGGTTGTATGGTATATATAAAACTGTATAGTCATAGATTTTCTGGCTGTTTGTTTGCTTAGGTATGTCAAAGGTAAGAAAAAAAATGTAAATAAAACATTCCTTGGGGCATATCTTCATTATTTTTGCTTATTTTTGTAAGCATCATACATTAAAAACAATCTATGGAAATGAACAATCTTAATCCCATCATCTCCCACTTCCATACAAGTGGCACCGTGGCAAGCGTGAAACCGCTTGGCAACGGACTCATCAACGACACTTACAAAGTTGAAACCGCTGAGGCCGACGCACCCGACTACGTGCTCCAGCGCATCAACGACAGCATATTCACCGATGTGGACCTTCTGCAGCACAACATAGAAGTAGTGACGGAGCATATCCGCCACCAACTCGAAAGCGAACATGCCGACGACATCGACCGCCGTGTGTTGACATTCATCAAGGCGGACAACGGCAAGACCTACTACCGCGACGCCGACGGCAAGTACTGGCGCATGTCGGTGTTCATCCCGCGCGCCAAGACCGTGGAGACGGTCAACCCCGAGTATTCCTACCATGCTGGCCATGCCTTCGGCGACTTCGAGGCGCGCCTTGCCGACATCCCCGACAAGCTCGGCGAGACAATCCCCGACTTCCACAACATGGAGCTACGCCGCGACCAGCTGCGCCAGGCTCTGAAGGAAGACCGTGCCGGACGTGCC
>JBNMLZ010000064.1:0-11702 GCA_050875085.1 Prevotella sp.
CTGGCTCATCATCTTGGAGAGACCGTTGACAGCCTGCTGCGCCCCCTTTGTGGTCTGGAAAATCTCCTCGGGAGTGGTGTCGCTGTCGGGCGAGAGGTTGAGGTAGTCGCTGCTGCACGATGTGGTGAGCGCGCCGAGGCAGAGAGCTATCAAACCATATTTTATTCTTTTCATCTTTTCGCTTTTTATAGTTTTAACCTTAGAAATTAGAATTTCACGTCAACACCGACAGTGAACACACGCGGTGAGAGGAGATAGTTGGCCTGGCTGCCGTTGAACTTCTGCTGCGGGTTCATGCCGCGGCGCTTGGTGGCTGTGAACACGTTGTCGCAGGCAAGGCTCACGCGCACATCCTGCAAGCCGATTGTATGGAGCCATGTCTTGGGCAGCGCGTAGCTGGCATAGATGTTCTTGAGCACGATGTAGCTGGCACTCGTGAGCCAGCGCGACGACTCGGCGTTGTTGTAGGCGGAATATGTGCCGTCGACCTGCGGAATGCCGTTAGGGTCGAGACGGTTAGGCGAATCCTCCGTCATGCCCTCCGGGGCAGCCGTCCACGACTTGAGCACGTCGACATGCTGGTTGACAGGTGTCGAGCCAGTGGTCATGAGCGTCTTGTAGACAGAGTCGTACACCTTGCCGCCGAGCGAATAGGTGAAGAGAGCCGACACCGTGAGCGAGCGGTAGCTTACCGATGGCGAGAAGCTGCCGTAGACGGTAGGCAGGGCTGAGCCGTGGAATTCCTTCTGGGCATAGGTGGTGTTGTTGACGTAGTACTTGCCGCCAATCTCTGTCGCCACCTTTGCGAGGTTCGGTCCCTCGGGGTTGCCGGCAAGGAGGTTGCCGCTGGCGTCCTTGATGCAGTAGTCCTCAAGGTTGGCGTTGTACATCGACTTGCCCGTGAGCTGGTCGACACCGGCAAATGTGTAGGTGTAGAACTCGTAGAGGCTTCTGCCCTGCTCTATCTTGTAGAGACCCGACTGAATGCCGTCCTTGTTCTGCTCAGGCAACTTCACCACCTTGTTCTTCATGAACGTGGCGTTGGCGGCGAAGTTGACGCGCCAGTCGCGGTTGCGGTAGATGTCGACATCGGTGTTGATCTCGAAGCCACGGTTTGACATTGTGCCGATGTTCTGCAGGAGTTTCGATGCAGCCTCGGTGTTGCTCGTGCCTCCGGCTGAGAGCGGCAGGTAGACGTAGAAGAGAAGGTCCTTGGTGCGCTTGTCGAAATACTCAACGCTCAGGTTCCAGCGGTCGAAGAGGCGCGCGTCGAGAGCCACGCCAAACGACTGGCCCGTCTCCCACTTGAGGTTGGAGCCTTCAAGCTGCTTGAGCAGATAGGCGCCGTTGCCGTCGATGGTAGTCTTCTGGTAGAGAGTCATGTAGGCATAGTAGCCGGCACCGGCATCGTTGCCCACCTGTCCGAAGTCGGCACGCAGCTTGAGGTTGTTCACCCAGTCTACGTTGCGCATGAACGCCTCCTTGGATACAATCCAGTTGGCGCCGATGCTGCCGAAGTTACCCCATCGGCTGTCCTTCGAGAATCGCGACGAACCGTCGCGGCGGAACGAAGCCTCAACATTGTAGCGGTCGAGATAGCTGTAGCGTGCGCGTGCGAGATAGCTCTCGGTGCGGTACTTGATGTTGTAGCCGTTGATGGCGGTGAGGTTGGCAAAGTTGTTGAGCGACGTGTTGCCATTGGTTATCTCGTTTGCCTTGTCGTTGAGCGAGTAGTCGTAGGTATACTCATAGTTCTCGTGGCCAAGAAGAACCGACACATTGTGGCCGCCGAAGCGGTGCTCCCAGTTGAGCTGCTGCTGGAAGGTGTATGTGCTGCGGTCGTAGGCCACCTTGCGCAGGATGCCGTTTGAGCCTACACCGTCGCCAACGGATGAGTTGTAGTATGTGATGGTGTTCTCGTCGGATGTGGAGCCGTCGGCCTTCAATGTGAACGAGAAGTCGTTAAGGAATCGGGCTGTGGCATATACAGCACCCTGCATCACGTTGCGGCGCTTGCGGTTGACGTTGAGCTGGTTTTCCCAGATGAGGTTGCGGTTGGGGAACTGGTTGCGGGTCAACTCGGTGCCGTTGTTGCCTGTGTCGAAACGGCGGTTGCCGTCGGTGTCGAGCACGTAGTTGCCGTCTGCGTCATGCAGGTGGACAGGATAGATAGGCGCGATGTTGCGGGCGAACATGAACACGTTGCCGTAGCCGTTGGTGGCGTCGCCGGCTGTGATGTTCTGGTTCTGGTGAGAGCCCATTGCCGAGAAGCCAGTCTGGAGCCAGTCCACCGGACGGTAGTTGATGACGGCACGGCCGTTGAGACGCTCGAATCCGGCGTTCTTCACATAGCCTTCCTCCTTCAAGTATCCGGCAGAGAAGTAGCTGTCGCTCTTGGCGCCGCGCTGACTCGCGCTGAGGTTGTAGTCCTGGCGGAAGCCGGTGCGTGTGGCCTGGTCTTCCCAGTTGAGGTCGTCGGCATAGCCAGAGAGGATGTGGGCATCGCTTGCGAGGTGGCCCTCGGCGTCGAACAGCTCATTGTCGGCCTTGTCGTAGATGTTGAGCTTCAAGACATTGCCAATGAGGTTGGCACTTGCGTAAGCCGAAGCGTCCTCAAGGCTCATCTTGGTCTTGCCCGACATGAGCGTGTTGCGGTAGTTGAGCCACGACAGCTCCATGTACTGCTTGGCGTTGAGACGCTTGTAGTCCTTCACGCCCTGCGCGTAGGAGCCGAAGTTGGCCTTGAAGTCGACGTTTATCTTGCCCGTCTTGCCACGCTTTGTGGTGAGCAGGATGACGCCGTTGGACGCACGGTTGCCGTAAAGGGCGCATGAAGCCGCGTCCTTCAACACTGTGATGCTCTCGATGTCGTTGGGATTGAGGTCGGTGATGTTGCCTGAATACGGCACACCATCGAGCACGTAAAGAGGGGCATAGGTTCCGTTCACAGTACCTATACCGCGAATGTTGATGGAAGGAGAGTCGCCCGGCTGGGCGTAAGTTCCATTAATTTGAACACCCGACACGGCTCCTTCCAAAGCCTGTGTGACGGAAGTGACGGGGCGTTTTTCGATGTCCTTGCTCTCCACCTGGCTTATGGCGCCTGTGATGGTAGACTTGCGGGCAGAGCCGTAGGCTGTCTGAACGACCACCTCGTCAAGAGTTCGGTTATAAACTATGGTGTCGCTGGCCTGCGCCTGCATCATTGCCGGCAACATCACAAATCCTGTACACAACGGTATCCACTTGCATTTCTGCTTGGATAAATTCATTTTATTTGCCATTACGTATGTTTTGTTGTTACGTATGTTTTCCTTAACTAAGCTATCTAAAACGCAAAAGTACAAAAAAATATTAAGTAATGGGGCAAAAAACAAAAAAAAGATAAAAAGACAAATGTTTTACTTAATAAGGACACAACAATAAGACAATATGAAGACAATGAAGACAACGGAGACAACAAGGGACAACTTTTTGCCGTGCCAACTCGGCACGGCTGAAATTACTGAAAAGCGAATGGTAACTGGGGGATTGATAAAAAAGCTAATGGTAACTGGGGGCAGCGGAGGCCGGAGACCTCCGCCACGGACATGACGTAACCAAAAAAGCCGTGCCGAGTTGGCACGGCAAAAAGTTGTCCCTTGTTGTCTATGTTGTCTTCAAATGGTCTTCAATTTGTCTTCACAAACTTCAATCTCAGGCTGTTCGTCACCACGCTCACGCTCGACATCGCCATCAGCGCGCTCGCCCACATCGGAGTGATTTGGAAGTTGACTCCAAAGAGATGGAGCACACCGGCGGCAAGGGGGATGCAGAGGATGTTGTAGATGAACGCCCAGAAGAGGTTTTGGCGTATCATGCCCACCGTGCGCTTCGACAGCTGGCAGGCTTCGGGAATGCGGCGAAGGTCGTCGCCCATGAGCGTCACCTGCGCCACGTCCATTGCCACATCGGTGCCGCGGCCCATGGCTATGCTCACGTCGGCAAGGGCGAGAGCCTGCGAGTCGTTGATGCCGTCGCCCACCATTGCCACGCGGTGGCCCTGCGACTGGAGGAGGCGCACCGTGTTCTCCTTGTCCTGCGGCAGGCAGCGACTCTTCCAGTGGCTTATGCCTGCCTTCTTAGCCCAGTAAGCGGCAGCCTCCTCTGTGTCGCCACTCATCATCCACACCTCGATGCCGCGCTTGCGGAGCATGGCGATGGCTTCGGCGGCGTGTGGCTTGAGTTGCTCGCGGTCCTCAAGGGCGATATGCCCGGTTGACTTGAAGTCGACATTCTTGTTGGGTATGGTCAGCGTGCCCGTCTTGTCAATCACGAGGGCGTCGACACGGCACATCTGTTCCACGGCTGTGGCATCCTTGACCAATATGCCGCGCTGCGCCGCCTTGCCGATGCCCACCATGAGGGCGGTAGGCGTGGCGAGTCCCATGGCACACGGGCAGGCAATCACCAGCACCGATATTGCCGACAGCAAAGCCTGCGGCAGAACGGCCTCGCCGCCCACGGCATACCATATGATAAATGTGAGAATGGCTATAGCGAGCACGCACGGCACAAACACAAGCGCCGCCTTGTCGACAAACCTCTGCACGGGAGCCTTGGAGCCTTGCGCCTCCTGCACCATGCGTATAATGTTGGCAAGCATCGTCTTCTGCCCCACCTGCTCGGCACGGAAGCGCAATGTGCCTTCCTTGACAATCGTTCCGGCAAGCAGGCGGTCGCCCTCATGCTTGCCAACGGGCACAGGCTCACCCGAAATCATCGACTCATCGACATATCCCTCGCCGCTTGTCATCACGCCGTCGACCGGTATCTTCTCGCCCGGACGCACCTCCACCGTGTCGCCCACGCTGACGGCGGCAAGCGGCACATCGGTCAGTTCGCCGAGGCTTATGATGTGGGCGGTCTTGGGCACGAGTCCCATAAGCGAGCGTATTGCAGAGGCCGTGGACTTCTTGGCGCGCTCCTCAAGGCAGCGTCCCGTCAGGACGAAGGTGACAATCATCACCGATGCGTCATAATAGGTGTGCCACGCTATGCCACGCGAGCCCCAGAACTGGTCGCCCCAAAAGGTGTTGAACACGCTGAAGAGAAACGATATGGCGGTGGACATGGCAACAAGTGTGTCCATGTTGGCTGAGAAGTGCATCAACTGGCGCCATGCGTTGACGTAGAACTGGCGACCGCAATAAATCATGTTGACGAGGGCGATGATGAGCATGGTCTGGTTGGCAGCGTCGCGGCCGCCAACGGCTATCCAGCCCATCGATACCGACATCGTGAGCAATGAGAATACCCACGACAGCGACATGCGCCGCAACAGCAACCGGTAGCTGTTCTTCTCAAGTGTGTCGACGCGGGTGTCCTCGTCGATTATGAGTTCATATCCGGCACCGTCGATGACGCGCTTCATGTCGGCTGGCGACACCTTGCGCTCGTCGTACTCTACCATAGCCGTGCGGCCCGGCAGCGACACCGACACATCCTTTATTCCTTCCATTGCGCGGAGCTTGCGCTCCACATTGGCACTGCATCCTGCACATGCCATACCCAATACGGGCATAATCTTCTTTTCCATGGGTGCAAAGGTACTATACTTATGGATATGTGGCGTTATGGATTTTGGGATAAAGGTTATAAGATTTAGGAGTAAAAAGTGGGGGCAACACAGACACGAAGCTGTAAACCCTGACTAAAGTTCATCTATTATTTTATTAATTGTATCCAGCATTCCAGGAAGCTTATTTTTAACAACATCAAAAACAATACTTTCATCAATATCAAAATAATGATGAGCAATAATGTCACGAATTCCCATAACACCTTTCCAATCTACCTGAGGATAATTAACCAATAATTGTTTATTTGTCATTTTATCTATACCTTTGATGCTTTCACCTATCGCAAGAATTAGCATACAAGTACTTTCCAACCGTTCCATACCTGCAGAAGAAAGCAAGTAGTACTCAGAATCATTTATCACTTTTGAATTTTCAATGATTCTCTCTATTGTAGATGCGACTCTTTTCAGAGAATAGTAAAGCAATTCTTCATCACGCATAAATACCGTCTCTTTGGATTCTACTTAATAGCATTGGATTCATATTTTTTCTAATTCTCACTATATCAACTGATTTTCCAAACAATTCCTGTAGGTCTTCCTTGATATGTACCATCATGAACAAATCTGGCTTTTTCATTTCAACACAAATATCAACATCACTATCTTCAGTCTGTTCATTTC
This sequence comes from Prevotella sp., assembly GCA_050875085.1. GTDB lineage: Bacteria > Bacteroidota > Bacteroidia > Bacteroidales > Bacteroidaceae > Prevotella. The sequence continues at coordinate 6,245 of JBNMLZ010000064.1, forward strand.
TTGCAACAGAACCAAAAATACCTATTTTTATTATGCCGTAAATATCTGACTTGGTGGTCAGGTATTTACGAAGTATAGCCATGTATTCATCTACTGTTTTCATACCTTTTAATATTTTGCTGTAAATTTACACCGTTTATTTTTAACGCCAAAACTTTTTACATATTTTTCACCTCTTCACTCATACATTTTTTCTCCGGCTCCGGCACAAACCCCAACATCGCCACCACGCAACTCATAACCGGACTTATGATATTGAAGAAGCAGAACGGCAGGTAGACCAATGTCGGGATGCCGAGCACAGTGCTCTGCGTCATTCCGCACGCCGTCCACGGCACGAGCACGGAGGTGACGGTGGCGGAGTCTTCAGTGGAGCGGCTGAGGAGTTCGGGACGGTAGCCGCGCTCGGCATACTCGTCGCGGTAGATGGACACGTTCATGATGATTGACAGGAACTGGTCGCCCATGACAAGATTGAGCAGCACGCCCGACGCTACAGTGGAGCACACTAACGACACGGTGCTCTTGATGCTGCGCAGCAGCACATGGGTGATGCTGTGAAGCATTCCGCTTGCCACCATGCACGACCCAAAACACATGGCGCACAGAATGAGCCATATCGTGTTCAACATTCCTGCCATGCCGCGCGTGGCAACGAGTGAGTTGATTGCCGCATAGCCAGTGTCGACATTCGTCTTGGTGTAGCACGTGAGCATGATGCCCTCAAACAGGCTGCGCGCGCTCACAACTGTCTCGCCGGCTATCCGCATGAGCACTTCGGGCTGCAGGACAACGGCACAAAGGCACGCCGCAATCGACGAAAGGAGCAGGGTTATGAGCGACGGCATATTTTTATATATCAGGAAACCCGTGAACACGGGCACGAGCATCGTCCACAACGAGATGGTGAAGCCATGGTCGAGACCGCTGAGATACTGGTTGACCTCAACTTCCTGCCCCTTGTAGAACAAGCCTATCACGAGATAGAGCAACAGCGACAGGGCGATGCTCGGCACCGTGGTGTAGAGCATGTAGCGTATGTGGCGGAAGAGGTCGGCACCCGCCATCGACGAGGCAAGCACCGTGGTGTCGCTCATCGGCGACATCTTGTCGCCAAAGTATGCGCCGGATATTATGGCTCCGGCGGTGTAGGGCTGCGGAATGCCGAGGGCGTCGCCTATTCCCATGAGCGCTATGCCGATGGTGGCTATGGTGGTCCACGACGTGCCTGTCACTACAGATATTATGGCAGATATCACGCAGGCACACGGCAGGAAGAACATAGGCGACATGAACTGCACGCCATAGTATATCATCGTCGGCACCACTCCGCTTATCATCCACGTGGCTGACATCATGCCGATGAGCAGCAGTATGAGGATTGACACTCCGGCGTCGCCGACGGTCTTCTTTATCATGTCCTCAAACACGCGCCACCTTATCTTATATACTACCATCGACAGCGCCACGCACACCGTGGTGGCTGCCATCAACGCCACCTGCGACGCTCCGCTCAGCGCGTCGTCGGGAAACAGCCGCACGACAAGCACTATAAGGGCTATCAGCACCGCAAGGGGCAACATACTTACAAAGGGGTTGGGATTTGTGGATTTCTCTTTCATATTTGTATTAATTGCTGCAAAATTACTATTTTTATGTCATACTGCGCACACAAATCTGCGTTTTTATGCAAAACGCTTGGCTGATACAAATAATTATTGTATATTTACAACTCAAAGCATTAAAGAAAACTCAATGGAAACCAACAATACTGCCGACCGCGCCTTGGCGTTCTACGACCAACTGGAGGACGTGGCGCTGTCCGACTGGAACATACGCGACAAGTATGTCGTGCTGCGCGACATATTCAAGCGCATTATCAACCAGGGCATTGCCGAAAGCAACATCAACTTCATCGGAATGTTTGCCAAGCTCGACTATCTCGTCAAGCAACACAACATACCGACGGAGACTGCCATGCTCATTCACGACACGCGAAAGGTGCTCAACCATATCTATGGCACCAATGACGCAGAACTTGCAAAGTCGCTGCCTTACGACATCAAGGCTTCCGCGCTGCTCGTGGAAGCGATTAACGGCGGTGTGACCATTCCGTCGGCGCTCGCGAAAACATTTCCGTCGCGCGACCGCAAGCGCCAATGGAGCAAGTTCGACATCAACCTCATGCGCTGCATCGTCAACTCATGGGACGACGACTACATCTACGCCACCGAGGAACAGAACCTCACACCGCTGAAGATTTGCTACAGCCCACAGAACCACTACCTCACCCACAACGGCAAGGGCGACTGGTCCTACCTGAAGAAAATCCTCAAAAAAGACGCCCAGCTCAACCTCATCCGCATCCGCATGGAAGACCCCCTCCCCGGAACGGCAGACTCCCGTCTGCCGCAGCCAACCCAAAGCCCCAACCTGCCGCAGCCAACCCCATGTCTCTGTTTCCCCGAGCTCATCATCTACGAGCCCGACTACCTCATCGACGTCACCACCATCGCCTCCTGCTTCGAGACCTACGCCGAGTCGCCATTCGTCAACATGGTGAACCGCCTGAAGCCACAGGCCAACACGGTACACATTCATCTCGGTAATCTTGCTGGCCGCTTCCTCGACGACACTGTGCACAACCGGCACGTGTCGTTCGGAGATGGCGTGATGGAGTTCTTCAAGGCCAACACCATCAGTCTCGCGTCGTGCGACGACCTGAACGACCGCCCCACGGTGAAGCAGTTCTACGACAACGCACGCTCACAGAAAGCCAACATCCAGAAACTTATCGGCGACGACCTGCCACGCGCCGTTGCCGAATACGACCCTAAGGCTGTGCTGCTCGAGCCTACGTTCTTCAGCGAGGTACTGGGCATTCAGGGGCGTCTCGACTTCCTCCACGAGAAAGCCGGCAACACCACCATCATTGAGCAGAAATCGGGCAAGGGGGCTTTCATACCCTTCTCCTCACCAGAATACAACCCCAACCGACCCGAACCGCAGGAGAAGCATCTCGTGCAGCTGTCGCTCTACCGCGCTCTGTTCAACTATGAGTTCAAGAAGCACTCCGAACAGCTGCGCCACTTCATGCTGCTCTACTCGAAGTACAGCGATGGATTGGTGTCGATTGCCAGTCTGCCAGAGCTTACACTGCGCGCCATACGTATGCGCAACCTGCTGGCATGGACGGAGCTTACCTACACGGAGAAGGGACTCGGAATACTGGAGCAAATCACTCCCGACATGCTCAACCGCAAGGGCATCAGCGGACGGCTATGGGACGAGTGGACAAAGCCAGAGCTCGAACGGCTGCTCGCGCCCATCCACAAGGCGTCGCCACTGGAGCGCGCCTACTATTTCCGCTTCATGAAGTTCATCGAGAAGGAGCACCTGCTGTCAAAAATCGGCAACAAGACCAAGGAGAACAGTGGCTTTGCCGCCATCTGGCTCGACACAATAGAGGACAAACGGGCGGCTGGCAACATATATGAGCGACTGTCGATAGACTCATTCGGCATGAACGACGGCATGGTGGAGAGCCTGCGGCTGTCGTTTGACAACGAATGTGGTATTGAGCAGAGTGTCGACTCGTCGAACTTCCGCAAGGGCGACATCGTGATTCTATATCCCTACCGCGACGGCACGGTGCCGAACGCCTGCGCGCAGATGGTCAACCGCGCCTCTATCGTTGACATCAACAACCATGGTGTGGAGGTGGTGCTGCGCAACTCGCAGACCGACCGACAGGTGTTCGACGTGCCGCAAGGCACGTTTTGGGCGATTGAGCACGACATGTTTGAGTCGTCGGCACGTGCCCTGTACAGCGGTATGCACAGTTTTCTGTCGGCATCGAAGGAGCGGCGCGACCTCATCATGTGCCAGCGCAAGCCAACCATCGACGAGCATATCCACATACGCGGCGAATACGGACGGTTCAACACTCTCGTGGAGAGGGCAAAGCAGTCGCGCGACATGTTTCTCGTTATCGGTCCTCCGGGCACCGGCAAGACGTCGTTCGGACTGCTCAACATCCTCAAGGAGGAGCTAACCGATCCACACTCCAACATCATTCTACTGTCCTACACCAACCGCGCCGTCGACGAGATTTGCTCAAAGCTCGTCGAGAGCGGCATCGACTTCCTGCGCATCGGCTCCAGCCTGACGTGTGACGAGGCATTCCACGACCATCTGCTTGCCAACCGCGTGCAGCAATGCCGCACGAGCAGCGAGGTGAAGGGCGTGATAAGCGACATGCGAGTGTTCTGCGCCACCACAGCCGCGCTCAACGCCAACATACATCTGTTCAAGATTAAGCATTTCGACCTTGCCATCATCGACGAGTCGTCGCAGATACTGGAGCCTCATCTCATCGGACTGCTCAGCGCACAGTCGGGCGGACGCGACGGCATCAGCCGCTTCGTGCTCATCGGCGACCACAAGCAGTTGCCTGCCGTGGTGCAGCAGACGCAGGAGGAGTCGCGGGTGGACGAGCCTGAGCTGCACGCCATCGGATTGACCGACTGCCGCCGTTCGCTGTTCGAGCGCCTGCTGTCGCGCTTCAAGACTGGCAGCGGAACCTACGACCCGCATTACGTATACATGCTCACCCACCAGGGACGCATGCACCAGGACATAGCCGAGTTTCCCAACCTGGCGTTCTACGGCGGACTGCTGCGTGTCGTACCCCTCGACCACCAGACACTGCCCTGCCGCCCGTCGTGCTCCGACAATGGCATTGCCCGTCTGCTCACGTCGCACCGCATAACATTCGTGGCTTCGCAGAAACCAAGAATGTCGGCTTCGATGAAGACCAACACGGTGGAGGCGGAGATGATTGCCGCCACGGTGGTGCAGATTTACAAGCTCAACAGCGAGGCGTTTGACGAAAACCAGACGGTGGGCGTGATTGTGCCCTACCGCAACCAGATTGCCACCATACGCGGTGCCATCGACAACTACGGAATCACACAGCTTCACAACATCACCATCGACACCGTGGAACGCTACCAGGGTAGCCAGCGCGACTACATCATCTACGGCTTCACAGTGCAGCAGACGTTCCAACTCGACTTCCTCACCGACAACGTGTTTGAGGAGGACGGCGTGGAAATCGACCGAAAGCTGAACGTGGCAATGACACGCGCCCGGCTCCACCTGATGCTGATCGGCAACCCCGACATTCTGCACGAAAACACGATATTCTCGCGTCTGATGGAGTTCATACGCAAGAAAAACGGCTACATCGATATCCCAAAGAATGACTACTGCACCGGAAACTTCTAACCGGAACGGCGGACTCCCGTCCGCCGCTATAACAAAGCGACGAAACCAACCGGAACGGCGGACTCCCGTCCGCCGCTACAACAAAGCGACAAAACCAACCGGAACGGCGGACTCCCGTCCGCCGCTACAACAAAGCGACGAAACCAACCGGAACGGCGGACTCCCGTCC
>JBNMLZ010000065.1:0-11180 GCA_050875085.1 Prevotella sp.
GCGGACTCCTGTCCGCCGCGCTATTGGCATTGTCTGGTGGCGCGGCGGACGGGAGTCCGCCGTTCCGTTTGTTGTGGCTGCGGCGGACGGGAGTCCGCCGTTCCGCTTGTTGTGGCTGCGGCGGACGGGAGTCCGCCGTTCCGGTTGTTATGGCTGCGGCGGACAGGAGTCCGCCGTTCCGGCTATACGTTCTCTTACTTGCTCCATTATTCCCGTCAGCTCCTCCACGGTTGTGGCGCGGAGCATGGCGATGCGTGTCTGGCGGAAGTCGGGTATGCCCTTGAATATGGGCGAGGCGGCGATGTGGCGCCGTGTGTGTAGGATGCCTCGGTACTCGTCGATGCGCTCCACGTTGATGCGCAGTTGCTCAAGCAGAATGTCGAGCTTGCGGTCGAAGGTCAGGGTGGGGTCTTCGGGGCGTCCGTCGAGGTAGTCGCGCATCTCCTTGAATATCCACGGCCGTCCGAACGTCGCGCGGCCCACCATCACGGCATCCACGCCATAGCGCTCGAACGCCTGCTTAGCCTGTTCCGGGGTGCAGATGTCGCCGTTGCCGATGATGGGGATGTGTATGCGCGGGTTGCGCTTCACCTCGCCTATGAGCGTCCAGTCGGCGTCGCCGGTGTACATCTGTGCGCGTGTGCGTCCGTGTATGGTGAGCGCCTGGATGCCGCAGTCCTGCAGGGCTTCGGCAAGGTCGCAGATGACGAGGTTCTCGGAGTTCCACCCCAGTCGTGTCTTCACCGTCACGGGCGTGTTGACCGCCTTCACCACCTCGCGTGTGATGTCGAGCAGCAGCGGAATGTTCTGCAACATGCCCGCTCCTGCACCCTTGCCTGCCACCTTCTTCACGGGGCATCCGAAGTTGATGTCAATCACGTCGGGGTGGGCCTGTTCCACAATCTTGGCTGCCTCCACCATCGACTCCACGTCGCGTCCGTATATCTGTATGCCCACGGGGCGCTCCTCGTCGCTGATGGTGAGCTTCTTCAGTGTGGCGTTGACGGAGCGCACGAGAGCCTCGGCGCTCACAAACTCGGTGTATACCATCGACGCGCCGAAGCGCTTGCAGAGGTGGCGGAAGCCGATGTCGGTCACGTCCTCCATTGGGGCGAGGAACAGCGGTTGCGGTCCAAATTCTATATTGCCTATTTTCATTCTTCTGTTTTTGTTTACTCTATAAATCCGAACGCCCGGTCGTAATCCTCGCTGTTGCCGAGTCGCCCGTTGATGAGACACACGAGTTCCACGGTGGCGCGGAACGAGAGGCGGTTGTCCGACTTGCGGAAGATGTCCTGGTTGAATATGTAGCGCAGTCCTTCCTTGCGCACGCCGAGCCGCGAGATGAACACGTCGTCGCAGCGCAGCGGTGTCTTGTATTGCAGGTTCATGCGTGCCACCACGGCATCGACGCCCTGCTCGTGCAGACGGGCGAAGCTCACGCCGAGCGACGTGAGGTAGAGGTGGCGTGTGTGCTCGGTGTAATGCAAGTAGTTGGCATTGTTGACTATGCCCTGGATGTCGCACTCGTAGTCGCGCACTTCCATTTCTGTTTCAAAAACGTATGACATTGTTTTCTTTCTTTTAAAAATAGGAAAATACCATTTTTAGAGATAAAAGATTCCCTCCGGTCCCTCGTTGCACAGCAGGTCGAGCGCCGACATGTTGGGCTGGAAGCCGTGGCGCTGTGCGTAGACCTGGTAGTAGGGGCGCGGCTCGAATGTGGGGTCGGGCAGGGGGTGCTTGGGGCGTATGGCGTCGCGGAAGTCGTCGGCTCCGAGAGCCCCGGCGTCGGCATACGAGTCGGTGAGCGAGATGTTGGGGCGCACGTCGAGCAGCTCGCACAGCTTGAGGGTTATCTCCATGTTGAAGTCGAACAGAAACTCCCACCGTCGCTCGAAGAACGGCCGCAGGTCGTCGGCGTAGTAGTCGAAGAACGGGCTTTCGCCGTAAGCCGACACCAAGGCGTTCCAGTGGAGGTGCCGCCAGTCGCCGTGGTCGCTGATGCGTATGTCGCGCATGGCGCACTTTGCCCCGTCGTACTTCTCGATGGGCACCGTCAGCGCCTGCACGCCGTTGGCGGTGGCTATGAGGCAGCGGTTGCGGTAGGTCTGCTTGCAGAAGTTGTCGCAGCGCTCGATGAGCACGCGGCTGTAGCGGTGGAGCTTCTGCATCCACTGCACGGGAGGGAAGTAGGCGGAGGACATTAAAGCCCCGCCCACAGCAAGCCCTACCCCCGCCCCCTTCCCGGTAGGGAGGGGAGTGCTATGTGTTGATTGCAGAGTCATTTCTTTCTGTTACGCTTGTTTAAGAACTTGATGATTGCGGTTGTTGTGGGTATGGCGCAGACGTTGAGCAACACAAAATAAAGAAATATGGCCCAGTTGCTCTCAAGGTCATCTACGTCGTAGCCGAATAAGTAGAATATTATAGAAAATAAAGTTAGGGCTGCAATGTAGATGACCGACTTTTTCAGTTCCTTCTTAGCATATTTGTTGATAGGCATGGTGGTGAAATTAATTTGTTCGTTGTTACGGTTTGGGAATTGCGGCGGACGGGAGTCCGCCGTTCCTTTACTTTATATTATCCACAAACCTGAACAGTCTGCTCCATCTTATGCCCGAGAATCCCGAGTGGTCGGGGTCGTGGCTCCACCAGATGAATATCGGTTTGCCCACGATGTGGTCTTCCGGCACGAAGCCCCAGTAGCGTGAGTCGAGCGAGTTGTGGCGGTTGTCGCCCATCATCCAGTAGTAGTCCATCTTGAACGTGTACTGTGTGGCAGGCTTGCCGTTGATGTATATCTTTCCGCCGCGCACCTGCAGGTCGTTGCCCTCATACACCTTGATGGGGCGCTCGTAGATGGCGATGTTGTCCATCGTGAGCTTCAGCGTTGCGCCCTTCTTCGGAATCCAGATTGGGCCGTAGTTGTCGCGCGTCCATCCCTTGTTGCCGTTGAGCGGATAGATGTCCCATGTGGTGGGGTCGTTGACGAGCGTCACGCTCTCTACGAGATCCTTGCGTGCGCGCAGCGCCTTCACCGATGCGTTGGTCAGCGGCAGGTAGCCCTGCTGGTTGAGCGACATGAGGTCTTCCTGCGAGATGCCGAGCTGGTCGATCAGCTCCATTGGAATCTGTCCGCGCAGCTTCACGTTGTAGCAGTACTGCACGTTGTCGGGCTCCTTGTTGGCGCGTCCGTCGGTGTAGATGATGCGGTTCTTGATTTGCAGGGTCTGTCCCGGCAGGCCCACGCAGCGCTTCACGTAGTTCTCGCGGCGGTCAACGGGGCGTGTTGTCACGTCACCGTATTCAGCCGGGTTGCCGTTGATAATCTTGCGTCCGTCGGCGTAGAGCGAGGCGAAGAAGTCGCGCTGCTGCTGAGGCTGCATCTGCGAGATGTTGGGCAGATAGCCGCCGTGCTTCGAGGCGTAGTCGCCCTCGCCCAGACCGTAGGCAAGGCGGTAGAAGTCCTGTGCCTGGTACATCGGGGCGGAGCACAGCGTGTCGCCGGCAGGATAGTTGAACACCACGATGTCGTTCTGCTTCACAGGTCCCAAGCCCTTTGCGCGCTCATATTTCCACTGCGGCCACTCGATGTAGGAGCGGCAGTCGAACACGGGCAGCGTGTGCTGCGTGAGAGGCAGCGTGAGCGGGGTCTGCGGCTTGCGCGGCCCGTAGCTCACCTTCGACACGAAGAGGTAGTCGCCCGTGAGGAGCGATTTCTCAAGCGACGACGACGGGATGACGTAGTTCTGGAAGAAGAAAAGGTTGATGAAGTAGACAGCCACCAGCGCGAACACCAGCGCGTCCACCCACGACATGATGAAGCGTGTCGGTCCCTCGCTGTCGCGCCACCACTGCCATTTTATCTTCTTTGTGATGTAAACGTCGAAGATGAACGGCAGCACGATGAGTCCCCACCAGCTCTTCACCCAGTAGAGGAAGAGCAGGTAGAGCACCGTCACAACGACGCACTTTGCCCACTGTATCTTGGGGTTTGTTGTTTTCTGAGAATTCTTTTCCATAATATAGTAAAAGCCCCACCCCCTCGCCGCTGTGCGGCTCATCCCCTCCCCAGTAGGGAGGGGAGTGATGTGTGATGGTTGCAGAGTTGGGATATGGGGACTTCTTATGTTTTTTGTTAAACTTGTAATGTTTTTTTATGCCTTCGAAGCATATTACTCCCCTCCCTTTCGGGGAGGGGTTGGGGGTAGGGCCTCTAAAACTTAAACAGATCGCTCGTTGTCAGCAGTCCCTCATGCTCCTTGGTGTATTCGGCGGCGAGCACGGCTCCCAGGGCGAATCCCTTGCGTGAGTGCGCGTCGTGGGTGATGGTGATGCAGTCGGCGTCGGAGTCGTATATCACGGAGTGTATGCCAGGCACCTCGTCGCGGCGGATGCTCTCGATGGCGAGCTCGCCGGGTGCCACGTTGTTGGTGCCCTCCACGGTGCCGTCGGCAAGGTGCTGCTCGCCCTTCACCCACGACTGCTTGCGGTCGAGGCGGTCGACAATCTCCTCGGCAAGCGTGATGGCTGTGCCCGACGGCGCGTCGAGCTTGTGGATGTGGTGGGTCTCCTCCATGCGCACGTCATACTGCGGGAACTGGTTCATGATTTTTGCCAGGTAGCGGTTGACGGCTGAGAATATCGCCACGCCTATTGAGAAGTTCGACGCCCAGAACAGGGTCTTGCCCTCCTCGGTGCACTGGCGGCGCACGTCGTCGCCGTGGTCCTTCATCCATCCCGTTGAGCCGCTCACCACCTTGACGCCTGCCTTCCATGCGCGCAGGTAGTTGCCGTAGGCGGCTGTGGGCGACGTGAACTCTATTGCCACGTCTGCCGAGGCGAACTCCGGAGAGTCGAAGTCCTGCTGGTTGTTGATGTCGATGATGCTAACGATTTTGTGGCCACGCTCCTTGCAGATGGACTCTATCATCTTGCCCATCTTGCCGTAGCCGATAAGTGCTATGTTCATTGTTTTTCTCGTTGTTGTTGTCAAATTAATGTTCAAAACTGTTGCAAAGTTACTTAAAAAGGTTGGTATAAAAATTATTATCCAAAACTTTTTGCAGTTTCCCGAAAAATACAGATATTTGCAGCCGTTAAAGTAAAGCAAACAAGAAAATACGACATAAGAAAATGCGAAAAGTAATAGGAATAGGCGAGACCGTGCTCGACATCATATTCAAGGACGGCAAGCCGATAGAGGCTGTACCAGGTGGATCAACGTTCAACGGCATCGTGTCGCTCGGTAGGGCAGGAGTGAACACCACGTTCATATCGGAGACGGGCAACGACCGTGTGGGCGAGTATGTGCGCGGATTTCTCAAGGACAACGGCGTCGACACGTCCGACATCAACGTCTACCCGGAGTCGAAGTCGCCCATATCACTCGCCTTCCTCGACGAGCACAACAATGCCGACTACATATTCTACCGCGACCAGAACCGCGACCACATGGACTTCACCTACCCCGAAATCAACCGCGATGACATCGTGGTCTTCGGCTCGTTCTACGCCGTCAACCCGGCGCTGCGCCCGCAGGTGGCCGGATTGCTGGAGTATGCACAGAGCCGGGGCGCGATCATCTACTACGACGTCAACTACCGCCCAGCCCACCGCAACGACGTGATGAAAATCACGCCCAACCTGATCGACAACCTTGAGTTTGCCGACATCGTGCGCGGCTCCCACGAGGATTTCGTGGAGCTTTACAAGAAGGACTCAGCCGAGCGCGTCTACCGCGCCGAGACGTCGTTCTACTGCAAGCGCCTCATCTACACCGACGGACCGCGGCCCGTCACGGTGTTCTCCGACGGCGGATTCCACAAGGACTACCCCATGCCGGCAACCGAGACCGTGAGCACCATCGGAGCCGGCGACAACTTCAACGCAGGCTTCATCTACGGACTTATTAAGTATGGCGTGACGCGCGACGACATCGAGCGCGGACTCGACGAGCCTACATGGGACAAGCTCATCGCCTGCGCCGCCGCGTTCTCGGAGGACTGCTGCAAGGACATTTTCAACTATATCTCAAAGGAATTTGGCAAGAAGCTTGCCGAAAATAATTAAACACTATGAAAACAGAAATTACAAGCGACATCCACTACGTTGGCGTCAACGACCGCCACAAGGACATCTTCGAGGGACTCTGGCCTCTGCCATACGGCGTTTCCTACAACTCTTACATCATCGACGACGAGAAGGTGGCTCTTGTCGACACCGTGGAGGTGGACTTCTTCCCGCAGTTCCTCGCCAACGTGCGCTCCGTGATTGGCGACAGGCAGATCGACTACATCATCGTCAACCACGTGGAGCCTGACCATAGCGGCTCGCTGGCGCTTATCAAGAAATACTATCCCGCAGCCAAGATTGTGGGCAACAAGAAGACGTTCGACATGGTGCGCGGATTCTACCGCGTGGGCGAGTCGGCTGATGAGACAGTGGAGGTGAAGAACGGCGACACGCTGTCGCTCGGCAAGCATGAGCTTGTGTTCACCATGATTCCTATGGTGCACTGGCCGGAGACGATGGCAACGCTCGACCAGACCGCCCACGTGCTCTTCTCGGGCGACGCCTTCGGATGCTTCGGTGCCCTTGCGGGCGCGTTTATCGACGCCGACATGAACTGCGACATCTACTGGAGCGAGATGCAGCGCTACTATTCCAACATCGTGGGCAAGTATGGTGTGCCCGTGCAGCAGGCTCTCAAGAAGCTTGCCGGCGTGCAGATAGACTACATCTGCTCCACCCACGGCCCCGTGTGGCACGAGCACATCAGCCGCGTCATGGCTGAGTACGACCGCATGAGCCGCTACGCCACGGAGCAGGGTCTGGTGGTGTGCTACGGCTCGATGTACGGCAACACCGAGCGCGCCGCCGAGGTGATAGCGCGCGCCGCTGCCGAGGCTGGCGTGAAGAACATCGTCATGCACGACGTGTCGCGCTCCAACCACAGCTACATCCTGAGCGACATCTTCAAGTACCGCGCCCTTGTCGTCGGTGCTCCCACCTACAACAACGGTCTCTACCCGCAGATGGACATGCTGCTCTCCGAGATTGCCGAGCGCGGCGTGAAGAACCATCTGATTGGCATCTTCGGCTCGTTCACGTGGGCAGGCCAGGCTGTGAAGAAAATCACGGAGTGGAACGACACCAAGCTCCACTTCCAGCTCGTCGGCTCGCCCGTCGAGATAAAGCAGAGCCTTAACGCCGACACCACCGCCGCCTGCGAGGCTCTCGGCAAGGCAATGGCAGAGCAGCTGCTTGCATAACCGGAACGTCGGACTCCCGTCCGACGCGCCCCCAACACACGCCCAACGCCCCCACGTGCGCCCCAACACCCCAAAACCCGTAGCGGAGGTCTCCGGCCTCCGCAGCACCCAAATGGTGAAAGAAATTGCAAGCAATGCGCCCCGAAGGGGCAGAAGTACATAGCCCAGGGCATCGCCCTGGGTCTAGTAATAGGCAGTTGAAAACGCCCTGAAAGGGCAAAAGTCTTGATAATGAGAGACTTTTGCCCTTTCAGGGCGTTAGTTTATTGAATACCATTTCCCCAGGGCGTTGCCCTGGGCTATGTACAGTTTGCCCCTTCGGGGCGCATTGGTCGAAGCTAAGTGCAGAATTGTTCTCTGCATTGGTAGGGTACAATTGCTTCTTTGTTTTGCAACAGTTGTCCTTTTATCTTGCAACAATTGCTCTTTTATCTTGCAATATTTGCTCTTTTATCTTGCAACAGTTATCCTTTCATCGTCTTACCCCGACCGTTCAACGTGCTTACTTCGGTCGTTCAACGTGCTTACCTCGACCGTTCAACATGCTTACCTCGGTCGAAGTAAGACAGCGTCAGTTGTCGTTTTGTGGAATGAAACGACAACGATTGAATGAAGAAACTATGTTGTGTCCACCGCTGCAGGCGGTGGCACAACGGGAAGCATATTAAATCATAAACTTAAAAATCCTGTATCACTCCATATTCCAGGTGAATTCCCTTTAGTACGTGAACGAGCTTCCCCCCAGGAACTCCCTCAGCAGCGACGTCGGCGGCAGCACCGAGTGGTCTATGGCGGAGAAGTAGCTCAGGAACTTGCGCAGGCGGTAGGCCTCGGCATACTCGTCGCAGTTCTCGGGCACGCGCTCCAGCAGCGGCTCGGCCTGCGTCTTGATGGCGGCAAGCTCGTATATCATGGCAGTGTTGAACATGGTGTCGGCGTTCTCCTGGTAGGGGAATATCCACTTGTTCTCGCCGGCGCGCACCGACGCCCAGCGCCCGATGGTGTCCTGGGCGGTGCATCCGCGCTGCTTGTCGTCGCGTATGATGCGGCGCAGGAGGCGGTTGTCGGTGGTGGGTATGTAGTTGTGCTCGTCGAGCAGGATGGTGGTGAGCGCCGAGGCGTAGACGCGGTACTTCAGCTCGTCGGGAATCTGCGCCGTCAGCTCGGGGTTGAGCGCGTGTATGCCCTCCACAACGAGAATGTCGTTCTCGCGCATACGCATCTTCACGCCGCTCCGCTCGCTCTTGCCCTTTATGAAGTTGTATCTCGGCAGTTCCACCTCCTCGCCGCGGAAGAGCTGGGTGAGCTGGCGGTTGAGCAGGTCGAGGTTGAGGGCGCGTATCGACTCGAAGTCGTAGTTGCCCTTCTCGTCGCGCGGGGTGAGCTCGCGGTCGACGAAGTAGTCGTCGAGCGAGATGGGCACGGGGCGTATGCCGTTGCACACGAGCTGTATGGAGAGCCGCTTGCACGTGGTGGTCTTGCCCGACGACGACGGTCCGGCTATGAGCACCATCTTCACGCTGTCCTTGCGGGCGGCGATGTTCTCGGCTATCTGCGCTATCTTCTTCTCCTGCAGCGCCTCCGCCACGTTTATTATCTCCGTGGCGTGGCCCTGGCGCACAGCCTCGTTGAACACGCCCACGGTGGACATGCCGAGCAGCCGCTGCCAGCGGTGGTGCTCCTGGAAGATGTCAAACATCTTGTCCTGGCGTATCAGTGCCCCGAGCTGTGTGGGGTCGGTGAGCGACGGGATGCGCAGGAGCAGTCCGTCGTAGTATTTCTCCAGCCCGAAGAGCGTCAGCTGTGCCGTGTTGGTGAGCATCGTGCCGTAGAAGTAGTCCACGAAGCCGTTGATGTCATAATATAATGTATACAGCTTGCCCGTGGTGCGCAGCAGCAGCGCCTTGTCGTGGTAGCCCATGCGCTCGAACATGTCGATGGCGTCCTCGGTGGGCACCTCGTGGCGGCGGATGGGTATGGCGCGGTTGATGATGCTCTGCATCTCGGCGCGTATGGCGTCGGCGTCGGCGGCGGTCACGGCGCGCCCGATGCGCAGGTCGCAGTAGTAGCCGTTGCTCACGGGTATGTCAATCACCACGCTGCTGCCCGGGTAGAGCTTGTGCACCGCCTTGCAGAGCACGAAGAACAGCGTGCGCGTGTAGGCGCGCGAGCCCGACGGGGTAGTGACGTCGAGATACTCCACGTCCTTGGAGTTGTAAACCCTGTAGTGCAGCCCCTCCACCTTGTTGTTCACCTTTGCCGTGACTGGAGGATAAGGCATGTTGAGGTTTAACTGGCCAAAAATATCAGAAAGATTACTTCCCGTTTCTACTTTTAAAGTTTTTTTATTATTTTTGCAACGGATTTGTATCAACTGTTTCATTCCGGTTACATGTTTAAGGGTTAATAATATTCTCTTTTCTTCCGAATGGCAAAGATACTCCGTTTTCGACACAATGCGCAATACCGCCACATAAATTAAATTAAAATATGTCGATTTGGATTTTTTTTAAAATTATCGGATCATTGGCACTCCTCATCTACGGAATGAAGGTGATGAGCGAGGCACTCCAGAAAATGGCAGGCTCGCAGCTTCGCCACATCCTCGGGGCCATGACTACCAACCGCTTCACCGGTCTGCTGACCGGTATGTTCGTAACAGCATCGGTGCAGTCGTCCACTGCAACGACGGTGATGACCGTATCGTTTGTCAACGCCGGACTGCTGACCCTCGCCCAAGCCATCTCCGTCATCATGGGTGCCAACATCGGCACCACGTTCACGGCGTGGATAATGACGCTCGGCTTCTCGTTCAACATGGCGAACATCGTGTTCCCCGTGTTCTTCATCGCATTGCTGCTTATCTACAGCAAGAAACGCCGCTATATAGGCGACTTCCTGTTCGGTATCGCATTCATGTTTTTCGCCATTTCCACTCTCGGAGCCACAGGCAAGGAAATGGACCTCAGCCATAACCAGACGGTTATCGACTTTTTCTCGTCATTCGACAAAGACAGCTATTTCACAGTATTCTCGTTCCTCGGCATAGGCACCGTGCTCACGTTCTGCATGCAGTCGTCGGCGGCGCTCATGGCCATCACCATGGTGCTCTGCTCAAGCGGTGTGCTGCCTATATACATGGGTATAGCCCTCGTGCTGGGCGAGAACATAGGCACTACCATCACCTCCAACATCGCCGCCATGGGAGCCAACACGCAGGCGCGGCGCGCGGCACTGGCCCACCTGACGTTCAACGTGTTCGGCGTGATATGGGTGCTCTGCATGTTCTATCCGTTCATCGACATGGTGTGCGGCTTCGTGGGCGTCGACCCTCATGCCGACCACATCGACGCGGCACGCCTCTCGGTGGTGCTCGCCGCCTTCCACACCACGTTCAACGTGTGCAACACCGGCATCCTCATCTGGCTCATCCCGCAGATGGAGCGCTTCGTGTGCTACATAATCAAGCCGTCTGCCAAGAAGGATGAGGACGACTTCCGCCTGCGCTACATCGGCGGCACGTCTATCATGAAGACACCGGAGCTGTCGGTGCTTGAGGCGCAGAAGGAGATACAGTCGTTCGCCGAGCGCATACAGCGCATGTTCGGCATGGTGCGCGAACTGCTCGGCACGAAGGACGACTCGGCGTTCACCAAGCTCTTCACACGCATAGAGAAGTATGAGAGCATATCCGACAACATGGAGATTGAGATTGCCAACTATCTCGACAACGTGTCCGACGCACATCTGTCCGACGACACCAAGGCCAAGATTCGTGCCATGCTGCGCGAGATATCCGCGATAGAATCACTCGGCGACTCATGCTACACCATAGCACGCACCATCAACCGCAAGCTCAAGGGCAAGGAGGACTTCACCGCACAGCAGTATGAGCACCTGCAC
>JBNMLZ010000066.1:0-11157 GCA_050875085.1 Prevotella sp.
GGGCGACCGCGCGCAGTCGAGCAACTACCTGTCCATCGAGGGCGACTGGAAATTCCAGTGGGTTGAGAACGCCGACCAGCGACCCACCGACTTCTTCAAGACCGACTTCAACGACTCACAGTGGAAGACGATGAAGGTGCCCGGAATATGGGAGGTCAACGGCTACGGCGACCCTGAATACGTAAACATTGGCTTCGCGTGGCGAGGCCACTTCAAGAACAACCCGCCCGAGGTGCCCGTCAAGGACAACCACGTGGGCTCCTACCGACGCACCATACACATCCCCGACTCATGGGACGGACGCCAGGTGATTGCACACTTCGGATCTGTCACGTCGAACATGTATCTCTGGGTCAACGGACAGTTCGTGGGCTACGCCGAGGACTCGAAGTCGGCTGCCGAGTTCGACCTCACGCCATACCTCAAGAAGGGCGACAACCTCATTGCCTTCCAGTCATTCCGCTGGTGCGACGGCTCATACTCTGAGGACCAGGACTTCTGGCGCCTGTCGGGTGTGGCACGCAACTGCTTCCTCTACTCGCGCTCAAAGTCGGCCCACGTTGACGACGTGCGCGTGACGCCCGACCTCGACGCCAACTACAAGAACGGCTCACTTGCCGTCAACGTGAAGGGCAAGGGCAACGCCAAGTTCGTGATCGACCTCATATCGCCCAGCGGCGACATCGTGAGCCGCAAGGTGCTCAACACCACAAAGGTGAAGAAAAAGGCTGGCAAGGACGTGGCTGAGATAAACGCCACGGTGAAGTTCGACGTGGAGAACCCGCTGAAGTGGACCGCCGAGACACCTAATCTGTATAAGGTGGTTGTCACCGTACAGCAGAACGGCAAGGACGTGGAGTCGGTGCCCGTGCGCACTGGTTTCCGCAAGGTGGAGATAAAGAACGCGCAACTGCTCGTCAACGGACAGCCTATCCTCATCAAGGGTGCCAACCGCCACGAGATGGATCCCGACGGCGGCTACGTGATCTCGCGCGAGCGCATGATTCAGGACATACGCCTGATGAAGGAATTCAACATCAACGCCGTGCGCACATGCCACTACCCCGATGACCCGGAATGGTATGAGCTGTGCGACGAGTACGGACTCTACGTGTGCGCCGAGGCCAACCAGGAGAGCCACGGATTCTACTACGACAAGGATGCCGAGTCTACCAAGCCGCAGTTCGCGCTGCCTATCATGGAGCGCAACCAGCACAACGTGCAGACGCAGTTCAACCACCCGTCAATCATCTACTGGTCGATGGGCAACGAGACTGCCGACTCGCAGAACTTCACCGCAGCGAAGAAATGGATCAACGAGTATGACCCGTCGCGCCCCGTGCACCTCGAGCGCGCGCTCAACGGCGACAACACCGACATCTACGCCGAGATGTACATCTCGCCGGAGGGCACCGAGAACTACGTGACACACAACCCAAAGAAGCCTTACATACACTGCGAGTATGCTCACGCCATGGGCAACTCCGGCGGCGTGATGAAGGAATACTGGGACCTCGCGCGCAAGGAGCCGCACTACCAGGGCGGATTCATCTGGGACTTCGTTGACCAGGGACTGCGCGGCAAGGACAAGGACGGCAACATGATATACACCTACGGCGGCGACTACAACTCCTACGACCCGTCGGACAACAACTTCAACTGCAACGGCATCGTAAACCCCGACCGCATTCCGAACCCCGAAATCTGGGACGCAAAGTACTACTACCAGAACCTCTGGGCTGAGCCGGAACGCATAGAGGAAGGATGGATAACCGTGAAGAACGAGAACTTCTTCCGTGCGGCTGACAACGTGGAGATGGCATGGGGCATCGTGGCTGACGGCATAGAATACCAAACTGGAAAGGTTTCCGACCTGTCGATGATTACACCGCAGGAGCAGGTGCGCTTCGTGCTGCCCTACCAGCTCGACGACTACAAAAACCAGAAGGACGTGATGCTCAACATCGAGTTCCGGCTGAAGAAGGACGAGGGACTGCTGAAGGCCGGACACATCGTGGCACAGCGGCAGATTCCTATCCGCGAGTTCAAGGGCAACGACCTCAGCGTGGCTGCCGACGCCGCCAAGGCTGTGAAGCTGACCGACAAGAAGAAGGAGCCTCAACTCACTCTCGCCGCCGAGAACTTCACGCTGCAGTTCGACCGCCAGACGGGATTCATCACCAAGTATGCCGTGGGCGGCAAGTCTGTGCTCGGCGAGGGCGGCTCGCTGAAACCTAACTTCTGGCGCGCACCGACCGACAACGACTTCGGAGCCAACCTCCAGAAGCGTCTCGGCGCATGGCGCGACCCGGAGATGAAACTCACGTCGCTCACCGCCGACAAGAAGACGAAAACCGTGACCGCCACTTACGACATGCCTTCCGTTGAGTCGAAGCTCACGCTGACCTACCAGGTGGAGGACAACGGCACGCTCACCGTCACACAGGCTCTCCGCACCACTCCGGGCGCCAAGGTGGAGCGTATGCTGCGCTTCGGCATGACCATGAACCTGCCCTACCAGATGGACCATAGCCAGTGGAACGGACGCGGACCGGTGGAGAGCTACGCCGACCGCAAGATATCACAGAACGTGGGCATCTACAAGTCGACTGCCGACAAGATGTTCTTCGCCTACGTGCGTCCGCAGGAGACGGGCAACATGACCGACCTGCGCTGGTGGCAGCAGACCGACCAGAACGGCTTCGGATTCCGCGTTGAGTCGGACGGACTGTTCTCGGCGTCAGCCCTGCACTACAACCAGGCCGACCTCGACGACGGCGACCAGAAGCACCAGAGCCACTCGCAGTCGGTGAAGAAGTCGAAGTACACCAACCTCAACATCGACCTCGCGCAGGAGGGTGTCGGCGGCATTGACAGCTGGGGAGCCGAGGCTCTGCCAGCCTACCGCATGGCCTACAAGGATTACACTCTGAAGTTCCGCATCTCACCAAAGACGCTGTACTAACTGGGAGCGGGGGCGCCCTCGCCCCCGGCACCGCAACCATACCTGGGAGCGGGGGCGCCCTCGCCCCCGGCACCACAACCATAACTGGGAGCGGGGGCGCCCCGCCCCCGGCACCGCAAGCGATTGTCCTTGCAATGTCGGGAGGCGGAGCGCCCCCTCTCCATGTATCAAATATTCCGGGTATTTTGTAAAGCCGGGGGCGAGGGCGCCCCCTATCCCAGTTATTGTTTTTCCACTTTCTTTTCCTTCGGCAACAGCAGGTTGAGCACCACTGCGATCAGGAACACCACTGCCACGCAGTTGTCGGCAAACACCGTGCGCACTATTTCAGGGAAGATGGCGAACATGCCGGTTGCCTGGGTGAAGCCCAAGCCTACCGAGAGCGAGAGGCTCACGATAATCATGTTGCGCTGTGAGAATCCCGAGCGTGCCATCATGCCGAATCCTGCATAGAGAATGCTGCCGAACATCATGATTGTGCAACCGCCGAGCACCGACTGCGGAATGGTTGTCAGCACATAGCCCACTGCCGGGAACACGCCGCCGAGAATCATCACCACGGCACCAACGCCAATCGTGAAGCGGTTGACAACACCCGACATGGCTGCCAGACCCACGTTCTGGCTGAACGACGTGATAGGCGTACAGCCGAACAGTCCCGACACAGAGCTGACGAAGCCGTCGCAGCTGATGGCGGCACCCATCTCCACCTTGTGTGGGTTGCGCTTCAAGGCGCTGTTGCAGAGGGCCGACGTGTCGCCGATGGTCTCTGTGGCTGACACAAGATAAACAGCTGTTACGGAGAGTATGGCTCCGATGTTGAACTCAGGTGTGAACGGAAGAAGCTTGGGAAGGGCAATGATAGATATGCCGGTGAGTCCGCTGTAGTCTACCATTCCCATGAAGAGGGCAAGAATATAGCCCACGATAAGACCAACAAGAACAGAAAGCGAACGAAGAAAACCTTTGGCGAACACTTGACAAAGGAGGCAGGCAAGAAGAGTGACACTGCCCACAATCCAGTTGTTGAGGCAACCGAAGTCGGCTGCACCCTGACCGCCAGCAAATGAGTTGGCGCCAACCGGGAGAAGAGAGAAACCGATTGCCGTGACGACCGTGGCGGCAACCACATGGGGAACGAGCTTTATCCAGTACTTGGCGAAGAGACCGAGCACTCCCTCAAGCATACCGCCCACGATGACGGCTCCAATGAGCGTGCCCATGCCGTAGGCTGCCCCGATGCTTATGGCAAGCGAGAGAAACGTAAACGAGATGCCCATCACGATAGGCAGGCGAGAGCCGATGCGCCACACAGGATAGAGCTGCACGAGGGTACCGATGCCGGCTATCACCATACAGTTCTGGATGAGCACCGCGCTTACCGACTTGTCAAGACCAATGGCACTGGCAAGAATCATTATCGGCGCGATGTTGCTGACAAACATTGCCAGCACATGCTGAAGACCAAACGGGAGAGCTTTTCCCAATGGCACTCTACCGTCAAGCTGATAGAGATTTTCTGCTGAATTTGACATGACGTTAATGAAAATTATAAATATGGGGACAAAGGTACAAAAAAATATACAATAATTAACAAGCTCATCACATCGGATGGCATAAAAATTTCTTCTTTTTCTCTTGACATTCAACTATTTTGTGTAAGTTTGCAAAGTAATGTATAAAATAGACATACTGACATATGAATTCATTGAAAGACAAGTGCATAAGATTTGACTGGGCAATAAAACGCTTGCTCAGACAGAAGGCCAACTTTGGTGTGCTCGAAGGATTTCTCACCGTATTTCTTGGCGAGAAAGTGGAGATAATGGAGATTCTTGAGAGCGAAGGCAACCAGCAGACTGCCGATGACAAGTTCAATCGCGTTGATATAAAGGCGAAAAACTCCAAGGGCGAAATCATAATTGTGGAGGTACAGAACACAAGTGAGCTGTACTATTTGGAACGTATTCTCTATGGTGTGGCAAAAGCCATAACCGAACATATCAAACTCGGCAACACCTACAAGGAGGTAAAGAAGATATACTCCATCAGTATCCTCTATTTTGACCTCGGACGCGGCTCCGACTATCTCTATATCGGACAGAACAACTTCGTCGGCGTGCACACAAAGGATCATCTTGTGATAAGCACAAAGGAGGAGGGTGCCATAAAGCAGAAATTCCCGTCTGAGATATTCCCGACATACTACCTCGTGCGTGTGAACAACTTCAACGAGGTGGCAAAGTCACCGCTTGAGGAATGGATGCGCTATCTCAAGGAGGGTGTCATAAATGAGAAGACAAATGCCCCAGGACTGCGTGAGGCTCGCGAGAAACTGCAATATTATTCCATGAGCGACTCCGAACGCCATGCCTACGACGAGCACATCAACGCTGTCATGATACAGAACGACGTGCTCGGCAACGCAAGGGCGGAAGGACTTGAGCAAGGACTTGAGCAAGGAAGAGCGGAAGGAAGAGCGGAAGGAAGAGCGGAAGGCGAACATTCCAAAGCCACGGAAATCGCAAAGAAACTGAAGGCTCTCGGACTTTCTACGGAACAAATAAAGAACTCTACAGGACTCTCGGAAGCGGAGATTCTTGCTATATAATGGCAAACGGCTGTTTAGGTTGGGAAACACAACCTAAACAGCCGTTTTGTTATTCGATTTTTTAAGTCTATGTCTTGACTGTTATTTCACAACCTTCTTGCCATTGATGATGAACAGACCCTTTGTGGCTTTGCTCACCTTCTGGCCATTGAGGTTGTAGACAGCATCTTGCTTGGCGGCGGTTGCTGTTACTGACTTGATGGCAGTGGGAGTACCCTCGGCAATGCCGAAGCTGAACAGATGGGCAATTGAACTGTTGTCGGCATCAACCGTCTTGCCTACAAATGCCAAGTGGTAAACACCCGACTCCTCAACGGTGACAGCTGTCTGCTCCACGTTGTCGGCGCTGTAGTTGCCGGTGAACGGCGACAGCGACTTCACTACGGTGTAGGTGGAAGCGTCGGTGCGCGATGTGCCGATTGCAAGCGACACGTCCAGGGCATTCTTGGTGTTGTTGAAGGCAGCGAGCGTGCTCACGGTGTAGGTCTTGCCAGCCTCAAGCTGGAATGCCGGCGACACATAGTAGTCTGCACCAGAGTTGCCGCTCTTGAGCTTAACGTCGGCCATGAAGTTGCCTGTTGCCTTGTCGTAGAATCCGTATTCTGGCTCGTAAGCCCATGATGAGCCACCGGTGGTCTCCTCAGTGATTACCGACCATCCATCAACCGGAGCCTGGAAGTCGGCAGAATATGGCAGGGCTACGGCCTCTTCGGTAGACGGGCCGCTGCCAGCCTTCTCAGCGATAGAGAATGAGAAGGCGTGTGCACGTGCAGAAGCGCCCTTCTCCTCGCCCTTGGCAAGGATGGCGAGATAGTAATAGTCGTCGGCGTCAACCGTCAGCTCTGACGTCTTCACAGCCTCAGCGTTGTAGCCCTTGTCCTCAGGTGTGAGGTTGGCGACGGGCTTGAACGATGACGCGTCGACGTTTGACTTGCCGACTTCAAGGGTCAGCTCCATGTCAAGACCGCTGAGCAAGGCGGTGAGCGTCTTCACCTCGTAGGTCTTTCCAGCCTGGAGCTTGATGGCAGGCGAGATAAGGAAGTCGTTGTATGCCGAGTTGTAGTCCTTTGCGGTGACGATATCGGTGATGGAACCATCATCGGTGTAGCACGAGCCGGGACCCCATGTCTTGCCAGGCTTCTCGCTTGCGTCGAGTGTTGTCCACTCAGAGTCAACGAAGTCGGTTGCCGACTTTATGTTAGAAAAGTCGATGCTGTATGGTACTCCTACCTGTGCTGACGCCATTGTTGCCATTGCTGAGAGCATCATCGCTCCAATCATCTTGTGTAATTTTCCTACCATAAGTTTTTGTTTTTAAATTAATAATAAAATGTGTGTTCTAAAGGTTTCTTTGTTATGCGGATTATTTGTTGACGATAACCTTCTTCATCGTTGTGCTGCCGTCTGAATAGGTAATGGCCTTCACGTAGATGCCCGGGGCTGACGGGTTGGCTGCGCGTCCGCTGAGGTCATAGTAGCGTGCCGACTTTACCGCCTTGGCGCCGGTTGACTGCTTGATGCCTGCAGTGGCCTTATCCCATAAGGCAGGCTCGGAATAGTGTGCCACGCCGTCGGTGTCGACATAAAACTCTGTAAGCGTCACCTTACTGATGTCTGTTGTGAACAGATATATCACGCGGCGACCCTGGAAGGTCTGGAAGTCCTCGTTGTCGACAAATCCGTAAGGCACGTCCTTCATGTCCTCCGTCAGGTTGACATACTCATCTGGAGTGAACACCCATTCCTCGTCGTCAATGCTCACATTATAGTATATGCGGCGCGTGTCGAGGAAATCGCCCTTCGCCGTGGTATTGGTGAGGTTGGCCTCGATGTAGCTGTAGCCATACTGTTCGTAGTAATCCTCGACAGAGTGGATGCTCGGTTTGGCAGGAGCGTCTTTCACCTCAACGAAAGGCTCAAGCACCGGTTTGCGGAAGCCTGTCAGCATGTAGGGCTTTGTGTTGCCGCCGTTGACAGCTATATAGTTGTCCTCGCCTACAAAGCGGTCGTTGGCTGCATCATAGTCAAACACGAAATCGCTCTTGATGTATGTGCTGTCCTCATACGATTTGTTGTACGTAGGAACGGTTTTCCATCCCATAGCCTCGAAATAGTCGAAGTAGCGTATGGCGTTGTACTTGTCGGCTGTTGAGAGTCCCATGTACTGTCCGCTCTTCAGCGTCAGCTTGTTGTCTGCCATGGTACCCTTGGCGTAGATATTGTCGTCGAAACCGGTGAGGTCGCTCAGATAATAGTCGGAGCCGTCCTTGAACACCCTCACGAGCTGCTTCTTTACCGACATGGTGTCCTGCTCGAGTTCCCATGTGCGGTAGGTCATCACATAATCCTTGCCCACTGCCGACTCAGGCAATTCTACAGCGACATCGGTCTGCGGAGAGAGAATCTTGCGGAACTCGCCGAAGCCCGTCCATGTACCATCCTCATAGAACAGTCCCAAACCCGCATAGCCGTTCTCGTTCTGCATTATGATGGAGTCGTTGCGCACTACCATCTTGAGTGTGGGATCGTCGACGTCAACCATCCAGAAGTTGCCGCCGTATTCCTCAGAATACCCGTACATCATCTTGCACGCGTAGCAGACGGTCTCGTCGTATTCGTCGTTTGAAGCCTCATAATATATAGGTTGCGGATCCACAGA
The DNA here is from genome assembly GCA_050875085.1 of Prevotella sp. GTDB lineage: Bacteria > Bacteroidota > Bacteroidia > Bacteroidales > Bacteroidaceae > Prevotella. The sequence goes on from JBNMLZ010000066.1 coordinate 8,236, forward strand.
GATGGTGTCGCCATCCACTGTACCCTTGAGCCATGTGCCGGTAGCAAACTGGCTGAACGGGTTCTTTATGTAGAACTTGCCGTCGGTTCCATACACCACATCCACGGCACGTCCCATGTCTGTCGAGGGAAGTATATATCCGAAAATGGAATAATAGCCACCGAGATTACCAACAAGTGTCTTCAGTTCGCCTTCAGGCTGCTTGTTCACCAAGTCGGAGGGAGCCGCCTTTTTCATCAACTTGTGCATCGGCTGGGCTTTATGCTGCCGTGCCAAAGACTGGTTCTGGACAGACGCTGCGCTGAAAGGATGAGAGCTCATGAACTCCTGCACCTGCGACTCAGCAACTATGGTCTTCTGGGCAAATGTCGCCACCGACGTGAGCATCGCGGCAACAGCAAAGGTTAAGGTTCTTTTTCGCATTATGATTTCATTTAGTTATACTTTGTTTCCATTTGTTTGCAAATATATACATTTTTATTTGTACGAGCAACAAAATGAAAATAAATATGACTTTGTTTCGCAATTTTCCCCGTTTTTGTATCTTTTTATTCAAAATAAATACAAAAATTTGCCCTTTTGGTGATTTTAGTCTATCTTTGCAAAACATTCATCAAATAAAAGGAATATGAAAAAGGGTTTATTGTCACTTTCAATAGCTTTGGCTTTTGGATTGGAGGGAGCCATGGCTGTTCCCGCCAAGCCAGGCAAGATACACGTGCAGCAGCCTGACGGCACATACGTCAACATAGAACTCCGCGGAGACGAGTACTCACACACTGCCTACACCGAGGATGGTTATCCACTGGCATTAGACAGCCACGGGAAACGCTACGAATATGCCTCTGTACAGGGCGGACAGTTGGTGGCATCGGGTATCATGGCTACCGACATCAGTTGCCGTCCGGTAGCGGCAAGGACATTTCTGAGCCATCTGTCGAAGGACAGCATCATTGCCTACAGTGATGGACAGCGTGACAGAGCGGAAGCGTTGCGCCGCAAGCAAGAGGCAAGGGCTGCACAAAAGCGCAACCTTGGCGACACACGCCTGCGCATATCAAATGTGCCGACAACAGGAAGCCCCAAGGCGCTCGTTGTGCTTGTTGACTTTCTCGACACCAAGTTTTCCGACTACGTGGGCGATGCCAACTCTTTCTACACCGACCTGCTCAACAAGCGCAACTACAGCAATGAGTATGGAGCCACTGGCAGCGCGTTCGACTTCTACAATGAATGTTCAGGCGGACTTTACACCCCGGAGTTTGATGTGTATGGTCCCGTAACGGTAAGCCAGCAGGAGTCGTTCTACGCTGGCACTTCAGGACAGGCCAACGTTGCGCTACTGGTTTACGAGGTGGCGAAGAAGCTCGACAAGGAGGTAGACTTCTCGCAATACGACACCGACGGCGACGGCGAAGTAGACAACATGTACATATTCTATGCCGGCAAGGGACAGGCCGACACCGGAACGCCCGGTCTTATATGGCCACACAACGCATGGGTGAGCCTGGCGGGATACAACATCGTGAAGGACGGTGTCGTGATAGACCGCTATGCATGCAGCTCGGAGCTGAACGGCAAGAAAGGCACACCGCTTGGCGTGGGCACCTTCGTGCATGAATTCGGACACGTGCTCGGCATTCCCGACCTCTACGACACCGACTCTCAATTCACGTCGGGCTATACCGTGGGCAAGTGGGACACGATGTGCAACGGCAGCTACAACAACGACCAGAATACCCCACCCCTTTATTCCTCATATGAGCGCTATGCGTTGGGATGGATTGAGCCGACACTTGCCAACACCTCAGAGGCTGAGAGAGAGACGCTCCGCCCGCTTGCCGATGAGAACAAGGCTTTCCTTGTGCCAGTGCCAGGAAAAAGCCAGGAATATTTCCTTCTCGAAAACCGCCAGCAAAAAGGATGGGACACGTATCTTCCGGGACACGGGCTGATAGTGTGGCACATTGACGAGAACAAGGAGGCGTGGTCGAAGAACGCCATCAACAACGCACTGAGCAACCCTGCCGGACACAAGTGTGTTGACATAGTGAAAGCCGATGGACTAGCCACACGCGACACTGAGGCTGGCGATGCCTTCCCAGGTACGGGCAACGTGACGGACGGCTCGTTCAGTTCGTGGGACAATAAGAAAATCTTCACGCTGTCGGAAATATCAGAGGATGAGGACTTGCTTACATTTACTCTTGCCAACGGCACAACAGGAATATCGTCAATATCTGCCGCAAATGCAAAATACCCTGTATACAGCATTGATGGCAGGCGGCTGGCTGGCAAGCTAAACAGTTTGCCTAAGGGAATTTATATCAGCGGAGGAAAGAAAATAGTGAAACAATAGGCTGTTTTTTCTTATTTCTTGGATGTTTATCCATTTTTCTCTCTTGACAGTCAACTATTCTGCTGACCGGACTGAAGAAGAGTGACGAGGGCTTCGAGCTGCTGCGCATGACCGACGAGGATGAGGCTCCCAAGTACATCACGGAGAACGGATTCGGCAACCACGAGCTTTTCGGTGTGCGCAATCTTGAGGTTATCGACAACAAGCTCATGCTTGGCTCGGCATCTATGTCAAACCTCGCCGCTGACGGAGGATGGCATGTGCAAAGCCTGACCGACAACGACATACCAACCGACATACAGCACCAGGCAACAATGAAGAAGCCGGGCATCATCATGGAGCGCAATGCCGAATACATCAACCTTGCCACCGTGGGAGGCGAGAAGATCACACAAGTTGTGGTGTTTGACGCTGCAGGACGCAAAATCTGCGCCGCACACCCACAGAGCCATGTGGCCTCAATCCCTCTGCAGGAGATTAAGGGCATCTCTATCATCAAGATCACTTCCGAGAATGGTGAATGGGAAACAAAAATAGCGTTCTAAAAGAACGCCTCTTTTACA
>JBNMLZ010000067.1:0-11082 GCA_050875085.1 Prevotella sp.
AGCTCTGAAGAAGCCTTGATGATAGCCTGAAGCTGCTCGAGGTTGTTGAAGTTGAATGCAGGAATTGCATAACCACCCTTGATGGCTCTTGCGAACATATCACGTGTGTTCACCAAGCCCAATTCTTTGTAGTTTACCATAGTTTTTATTTGTTTTTTATAAAACGTGTAATCTTATTACATTTGCAAAGTTAACATTTTAATTTGTCCCCACAAAGTGTAGCAACAATTTTTTGTATTTCATTTGCAGTTGCATCTGTTATATTTCTATAATTTTGCTTACCTTTGTAATGTGTAATGCAATAATGGTGCCAAAATCTCCGGAACTGCGTGCTCACGGTGTCAATATTTACTGGAACTGCGGACTCCAGCCCGCAGCCTCATAAAAAGCTAAATCTAAAATACTCAATTTTAAAAACTAAAAAACGATGAAAAGAAATCTGTTGCTCACGTTAATGCTGGCGTTTGTCGTTATGTTGGCAAGTGCCGCAAATTCAGGCAAGAAGCCCACTCGTCTCAAAGCCAAGGCCAAGGCTTCACATGTAGTGCTTATCGGTATCGATGGATGGGGCGCTTACAGTGTTACCAAGGCTCACGACATACCCAACATCAAGTATTTCATGCAGAACGGTTGCTACACTCTCAAGGACCGCTCCGTGTTGCCGTCGGCGTCAGCCATCAACTGGTCGTCGATGTTCATGGGTGTGCCTACCGAAATGCACGGCTACACCACATGGGGTTCGCGCACGCCTGAGATACCGTCGGCCTACATTGGTGAGCACGGCATGTGTCCGACTATATTCACCTTAATACGTGAGCAGATGCCTGGTGCCAACACAGCCTGCTTTGCCGAGTGGGACGGCATAAAGTATCTTGTCGACACGCTCTCTATAAGCCATGTGGAGTGTCCGATAAGCTCGGAGAAGGACTTGAACACCCTTTCCAACCGTGCAGCCGACTACATAAAGGCCAACAAGCCTGCCTTCATTGCCATTTGCAACGACCAGCTCGACCATACAGGTCACGGTGAAGGTCACGACACACCTGCCTATTATGACTGCCTCGCACGTGTAGACCGTCAGATTGGCATAATCATGCAGGCCGTGAAGGATGCCGGAATGTGGGACAACACCATTTTCATACTCACAGCCGACCATGGTGGCATCAACAAGGGGCATGGTGGCCAGACTCTCCAGGAGATGCAGATTCCGTTTGTCATCTGTGGCAAGAACGTGAAGAGTGGCATGCAAATCAACGACTGCATGATGCAGTACGACTGCGCTGCCACCATTGCCGACATATTCGGTTTGCAGCGGCCTCAGAGCTGGCGTGGTGTGCCTGCTTACAGTGTGTTTAAACACCGGCTTACAGTGTGTCCAAATAATTAATCGTAAAACTCTGTATTGGAATCATCAGATGATAAGGAGCCTTTCCATACTCTTGCCAACGTATAATTGTTTCTGCGGGCGTCTTGTCAAGACGCTCCAGGAGCAATGCCGTGGCATTGCGGCGGAGGATGGGGCATTCAGCTACGAGATTGTTGTAGCCGACGACTGTTCCACCGACCGCAGCTATGTGGCAGCCAACAGCACAATAGAAAGGCTCGACGGCGTGCGCTATATACGCCTCGACAGCAACATCGGGCGTTCCGCCATACGCAATTTTCTTGCGCGTGAGTCGCGCTTGGAATGGCTCCTTTTCATCGATGGCGACCTTCAGGTGGAGGACAGTTGTTTTATAAGAAAATACGCCAGCGTTGATTGTTCCGCCGACACCGTTGTTGTGGGCGGCATAGCCATAGGCGGCGACGCAGTGCAATGGCGCCACAATCTGCGTTGGCTCTACGAGAAGCGTTGCGAGCCTGCCCACACCGCCCGGCAGCGACAGGTGCTTGCCAGCCGCGAGTTTCGTACCACCAACTTCCTCGTTCCGCGCGATGCCGTGCTCCGCCATCCGTTCGACGAGCACTTCCTCCACTATGGCTATGAGGACGTGCTCTTTGGCAAGGGGCTGTGTAGTGGCGGCTATTCCATTCTGCATATCGACAACCCCGTCGTTCTCGACGACTTCGAGCCCAACGGCATATTTGTCGCCAAGACGGAGGAGGCATGTCGCACACTGATGGAGTTCAGCAGCCAGCTCCGCAGCTATTCCACACTGCTCGACACTGTCCTCAAAATCAGGCGCCTGCACGCCAATGGCATATTCACGTTTATATACTGGCTGCTGGGCAAGTCCATACGCCGTAATCTCTGTAGCCGGAAGCCAAGCGTGAGGCTGTTCAATGTTTATAAGTTGCTTTATTGCAACGCTATTCTGCAGAACCGTTCATCGGCAATACAAAAATAAAAGATTTCACAAGCGTCTTATGAATATAGAAACAAAAACCGCTTCCATGTACAGCCACCGCTACGCATTGTCGGTCATACTGCTGTTGATAGTGATAATGAACTATTTCGGTGAATACTGCGCCATGTGCGACGGCTATGGATGGGACGGCTGCTCCTACTACAGAGGCATTGTCGAGAACGGCTGGAGCGAGTATATCTCCGGCTGCATCAGCGACTACCACACCCACCGCATGTTGCCCTTCCTTGTCACCCACGGCATCATGCGCCTTCTCTCGCTGTCGTTCACGCCAGGCAATGTGATGCTTGTCAGCAGTCTTCAAAATGCGGTTATGCTCTTTGCGTCGGTGGGACTGTTCTTCGGCGTGGCGCGCCGTTTGCGCCTGAAGCCAGCTGTCGAGACCATGGCGTTTGCCTTTGCGTTCTTCAATTTCCACGTGCTCAAGTTCATGGGCTATTGCCCTGTGATGACCGACATGCCGACCTTCTTTCTGTGTTGGCTGTCAGCCTATTCGTTTGTGGCAGGCAAGCGATGGCTGTTGCTCGTGGCTGGATTGACAAGCATGACGGTGTTCCCCTTGCTGTCGCTCATCGATGCCATTCTTGCGTTTGCCCGCGGAACGGTGGCTGAATGGCAGGAAGGCAATAAGGACTGTAAGAAAGACTACAATACAAACCGCCTTATAAACATGGTGGTGCGCACTGTCTACTCATTATGGTTGCCTGTGGCATTCGGCTTGTACATCGTGTTCCGCCTCATTGTGCGCCATGCCAGCTGCTTCCACGATGTGTTCATCGTGCGCGCTCCAATAAATGTGCCGCTTGCCGTGGCTGCAATCGCAGCCTACATGATATTCTATTGGCGTGCCTCGGGATATTTGCAAATCGACTGGGCAAATACCATCCGGCAGTCAGTAAGCAAGCGCAGCCTGACGCGTGGCTTGGTTGTTGCCATGGCGTTCGTCGCGCTCTATAAGTTGCCTACCGTCTGTGGCTTTGCCGGACCATTCAATCTGCCCAATGAGCTTGCGCAGATATGCCAGTTTCCCGCCACCGACATACTCATCTTCATAGAGACCCATTTTATTTACCTCGGACTTGGCTTTGCCCTCATGATAGTATGCTGGAAGGACATCTGCCGCGTAGCCAAGAGTTGGGGCTTGGGCTACTGTCTGACGGCAATGATGTCGCTCTTCTTCATGTCCGACATAGAGACGCGCAAGGTGGTTTGCTTTTATATATTCCTGCTCCTGCCCTTGATGTTGGTGTTGAACCGTCGTGCCGTAAGCATGAGGTTGGCTGTTGTCGTGGCTACGGTGCAGGCATTGATGTCGTTTTTCTGGCTCAAAATCAATGTGAGCGGCATTGCAGCCGCGTTCGCCACCCATTCCGTCGACGTTTACATGCAGTGGCCGTCGCAACGCTACTACATGTTCCAGGGTCCGTGGCAGTCGCACGAGGTGTATGCCGTCGTGCTGTGCGTTGAGATTGTGGTGCTGGCTTTCATGTTCAGACGCGTCCGCCGCGCGCACCGGTGATGCAAGGCACAAATCTGTAGACGAGATATGTTATGCCCGTTGCGACCGCATAAACCACGCAAAATGCTGCCACCATAAACGCGTAGTTGCCATTGTAGTCGCCCCAAAGCCTGCAGAACAACTTGCCTACCATCAACGGCACCCCACCGCAAATGAAATAGTAGACTATGGTGTGTCTGCCCGTCCAGCACAAAAGCCTCATTCGACCTGCAGGTAACCTTTTGAACAACGCGCACATAAAAAGTGGGCTTACCATGGCATTTACCAAAAACGTCAGCCAGTTGGCATGGTCGATATAGCGCATCACCAACGGCACATCACCAACCGCCACATAACACTTTATGCCCACCAATGCAATTGCCGGAAGAGCAATGGCAAGGCTGTTGGGCGTCAGCCTTGTCTCGTATTTATGATAAACATACCCAAGCAACAACAACGGCATAACCTGCAAGGCACAGTCGGTTTGCCAGAAGTAGCCGTGACCGACTGCCTCCATCACCATCGACATGCCGAATGTCGCGCCGCAAACTACCGCCATTGCCCATAAGTTTGCTTTCAGCAGCCGCAGGAAGCCGACAAACACAAGTTCTGCCACAGCAAGAGCTGCCACAAACCATGATGCCTGTCCCATGACAACACCCTTGGCAAGCGTTAACAAATCCATTGCATTGCCATGCGCCATTGCCTTTGGTAATGCCATTAATGTCGTGAAAATGAAGTATGGCATGACAAGTGTGCGCAAAACAGACGCCAGTTTATGCCGCAGGCTCACATCACAACGTTCCTTGAATATGAGGTAGCCAGAGATGAAGAAGAAAATGCACAATGCATCGGTCACATAGAGATTGTAGTTTATCAAGTTTGTGCCAGCATAATACATTTCCGTATGGTTGAGCAGTATTGCCGCCATACAGAGACCGCGCAGACAGTCAATCCATTGTTTACGTTGTTTCATGTCATATCTTGTTTTTTTATTACAAACTTGCGCATTTGCATTGTCGCAAACGTGCATACTGCCATGCCAACTGCCGCCATTGCCACATTGCCGAGCAACGAACTCTCCAACTTGCTTATGTCATAATGTGCTGCAAATATGAGCAAGCCCTTTACGAGCGAAAGCGCAAGCAGGTGGAAACCACATATCCATAACGTATTGTCAGCCACAATCCTTACAGCACGGTGCACACTACGGCTGATGATTGCGGGCATTGCCTGGAACGTCCGTTCGGCAAGCCGGCACAGGCACATCATTATATATATTCCCGACAATGCACCCGTATAGAACAGTACGCCATTGCCGTATTCGTTGTTTGCATAGTTTATGCTGTTGTTGAAAATCGTGCACACAGCCGACAGTGCTACAGCTACAGCCGCCACCCATAGGTTAAGGAATGTGCACCGCAACTCCCTCGCCATGTGTCCAGCCGCATAGAACAGCAGCGAAACGGCTGTCTGCCCCATGAACAACGGCGTGCCACCGCCATGGCGCTGGCACGCCGCCATCCCCACAACTGCTGCCATCACTGCCATTAGCGCAACCACGCCACGCCTCCTGCCTCTGAACAGCACATAATAGACAATCTCTATATTGAAGAGGCAAGGCAGAAACCACAGTGCCATGTCGTGCACGATGCCACCGCCGAGCCCTACGGCGCTGCACAATAGCGGATGCCACCACTCTGCCGATGCAGACTCCGGTGTATGCGTGAGATGGCGCCCCGCGGCAAGCCATATCGTGTATGTGGCGATGTTGATTGCTGCATAAGGAATGATTATCTGGCGTGTTCGCTTGCGTAGGAAATACTTGAAACACGGATTGCGGTCGTAAGAGAACAGGAAACCGGAGATGAAGAAGAACAGCGGCACGTGAAATGTGTAAATCCATTTACATGCCGGAGCGTAGAGCTGCGTGTGCCCCACGACAATTAGATACATGGCGACAGCCTTTGCCGTGTCGATGTATCGCAACCGCGAGTTAGCCTTGTCTTCCATCACTTGCCGTAGTTGTTGTTGGCCAGCATCTCGTAAAGCTGGCGGTGCTTCTGCGCCACCACCTCAAGAATGACGCCGCAAAAGAAGGTGAGCAACGCCGCCATGAACACGAAGCCACTGACGATGAGCGTGGGATAGCGCGGCACGAGTCCTATTTGCAGGTATTCCACAAACACTGGTATGAACAGCACCGCCGACACCACAAGCAGCAGCAGGCTCACGATGCTGAAGAACAGCATCGGCTTGTAGTCGCGGAACATGCGGAACACGGTGCCCACCACCTTCAGACCGTCGGTGACGGTGTTTAGTTTCGACACGCTGCCAGCCGCGCGGTCGCGGTAGTCGATGGGCAGTTCCTCGATGATGTAGTTCTTGTCGAGGGCGTGCATGGTCATCTCTGTCTCTATCTCGAATCCTCGCGACACTATGGGCATGTTTTTGGCGAAGTCGCGGCTCATGGCTCGGTAGCCGGTCATGATGTCGTGCAGGTTGGAGTGGAAGATGCGGTTTATGAGGAAGAGCACGAGTCGGTTGCCCGAGTTGTGGAACGGGCGCTTGTTCTCCTTGAAGTAGGTTGACGACAGCCGGTCGCCTATCACCATGTCGGCGCCTTGCTCCACGAGCTGGCACATGCGCGTGGCGTGCTCGGCGGGATAGGTGTCGTCGCCGTCGACCATGAGATAGCAGTCGGCGTCGATGTCGCGCAGCATCTGTCGCACCACGTTGCCCTTGCCCTGCCGACGCTCGTGGCACACGATGGCTCCGGCGCGTATAGCCTCGCTCGTGGTGTTGTCTGTCGAGTTGTTGTCGTAGACATATATGTCTGCCCCGGGCAGCACCTTTCTGAAGTCGGTCACTACCTTGGCTATGGTTTGTCCCTCGTTGTAGCAGGGTATGAGCACAGCGGTTTTCATCGTCTTTTGTTTGTTTTGGTTTATTGTTTTATGGTTTGCGCGGTTTCAGTTTCGGCTGAATGAGCAGCAGCACCGCCCACAGCGTGAGAAACCAGTCACGCCATGTGAAGAATATGTGTTGTATGGAGTGGTTCTTCATGACGGCGAACCATATTAGTGGCATCAGCGCCACCGCCACGAGGCAGATGTTCTGTCGCAGAGTCTTGCGCTTGCGAACCACAAGCGCGCTGGTCGCCACTGCCGCGACCACAGCCACGGCAATTAAGGCATGCACACTCACATATGCACCAATCTTGTCTGTCGCGATTGCCAACAGACTTGTTATCGGCATCTCTTTTCCACCATATATTATAGTGCTTCCCACGCGCGTCTCGGCAGAGTGCAAGGCGTCGCCCACGGTGTTGTAGCCAGTCAGCAACCAAGCCAAGCCCCACTTGCTTGCCCACAGCAATGCGTATCCGCCAAGCCAAGCCATGCAACACTTCGCCATGTCTACAAACCGCAACCTCTTGTCAATGAGCCACAAAGCCACTATCGGCATGCCAAGTGTGAGGACTGGCGTAGTGAGAAAATCCATGTAACTGCACACCGCACCGATTGTGAAGAATGAGAGTATGCGGTTAGTGGTTGTCTGCAGGCACGCAGGCCTGGCAAGAAACACAATCATTGCCACGAAAGCTATGTAGAAGCATGTGCAGAACTGCATAGCGAGAGGCACTACCATGAAGTTGCCGACAACAAGTGTCGCCACAAACGATGCCGCCACCCATGTGCCCGCTCTCTTGTACAGCATAAGCGCCACGATGAGTGCGAGCAACGTCAGCGCCACATAGTTGACAACGCGTATCTGACTGTAGTTCATCACGCTCAGCATCGGGCGCAGCACTACTTGGTAGCCATGCCAGTAACGTGCGTAGTTGCTGTATACCGCGTGGTATCGATGACTGCCCGTGGCGTCGTCGTAGAGCATCCGGTCGATATGGTAGCATCCGAGATCCAGATCGGCGTCATCGGCAGGCACGGCGCGCTCGTCGAGCATGGCTGCCCGCAGGGGCGACTTCTGGTTGTCGCAGGCGCTTATTCCCATCATTATGCAGTCGGTCATGTTGTCGACCTGGAAGAGGAACACTCCGCATGGCTTCCACCACACTCCCTCCTCGCTCACTTGTCGTGCCGACTCTGCCACATGCTTTTTTATTGGCTTGGCGGGCAGGCAGAACACAAGTATTATAAGGGCGGTGAATGTCGCCAGCATACCGGCATACATGAGAGCCAGTCTCTTGAATGTCTTCATAGGGTAGTGCAGAATTTAGTTTACTACAGCAATCTTGCAAACCGTTCCTTTCTCGCCTGTCTCCGTGGCGGCTTCCACCATGTATATGCCGCTTGCCACGCGCTTGCCCTTCAGGTCGCGGCAGTCCCAGTGGTAGGAGCCTCCGGTGCTTCGTCCCTGGTTGACGAGCGTGCCGCTTGACGTTACGATTTTCACGTCGGCGTTGTAGCTCAGTCCCACTATGGTCACGTTGCCGGTGTAGTCTGGCCGCACGGGGTTTGGGTAGGCATACACGTTGTCCTTTGTCATCGTCTCGTTGGGCTGCGTTGCGTCGCTCGCATATGAGCACAGTCCGTTGTCGGTGGCGAAGTAGACAAGGTTTGAGTTGGGGTCGATGGCTATGTCGTAAACGATGTCGGAGCACAGCGGCGAGTTCTCGGTTGTGAAGTGCTGCAGCTGTGTGTTGCAGTCGTCGCTGATGAGGAACACGCCGTTCGACGTGCCTATCCACTTGCGGTTGGCGCCGTCGATGGTGATGCATCTTGTCTCGACGTTGTTGAGCAGGTAGTCGGCGAGGTTGGTGCCGTCGTTGCGCGGCACCTTGTGCTGTGTGATGATGCCCGACTGTATGTCTGTAGGGGCGAGATACAGCGGTCCGGATGACGTTGCCATCCAGATGTTGCCGTTCTTGTCCTCGGCAATGCCGTATAGTGCCGACACTGTGAATGAGTTGCCGTCCTCGTTGGTGAAGGTCGGGCCGTAGCTGCCGAACTGGTTGTTTGCCACGTCATACACGTAGAGCTGGTTGCCTTTTGAGGTGGAATAAATGTTGTTGGCAATCCAGAGCCGTGTGCCGTTGTTGGTCCAGATTGGGCTTGTCAGGTAGCTGTTGGTCTGTTGGTTTATGGCTTTCGACAACTGGTCTACCGCTGTCCAGTTGCCGTCGCGGTCGATGTTCCACACGCAGTTGTTCACGGCGGAGTTGAACACCCACAATGTGCCGTTCGTGTCGTAGGTCGCACCCGACAGGATGATGTATTTGTCGTTGTTGATTACCGACTGCAGCGGGCTGTTGTTGCGGCCATAGCAGGCGATGAACTTGCCGTCCTGGTACTCATAGAGTCCCGACCTTGCACCAAGCATCACGTGGCCCTCCTTCAAGGGGTCGAACGCCAGACACAGGAAGTCGACGTTATTGTGGCCCGTCGTTGCCTCGTCGGGTATTTCAAACTGGCTCCACTTCTGTCCGTTCCACACGTCCACCTCGCCTGGGTAGTTTCCGTCAATCTGAGGAATGAAGAGTCCGCCGACGTTGTACAGCACACCGTTCCTGACATACAGCTTGAAGGCGTGGTTCGACACCGGTCCGTCGGGCAGCACGCCCTCCGTCTTGTATGTGCGTGAGCCGTTGTCGTCAAGCGCGTAGTAGGTCAGCTTGCCACTGTCGTTTAGGGCCCACCAGTAGCCGGTGGTGTCGTCCTTCTTGTTGAGCGGGTCATCGGTGGAGGCGGTGTAGTCGCCCACGCGCTGCCAGTTGGCGTTGTCGAGCAGGTTGTCGGTCATTTTTCCGCGGTACAGCCCCTTGTCTTTCGACGCGGCATACAGGTAGCCGTCCTTAGTGTAGCTGTAGTTCACTCCGAAGCCCAACTGGTAGGTGTCCACCACGACAGCGCGCTTGATGTCAATCTTCATCACGCCCATGCCGAGCGACAGGTAGGCGTAGTTGCCGTCGACGTAGATGTGGTTGACGGTCTTGTCGAGCGTTGTTGACTTCATGTACAGGTCGGGCATGTTCGTCACGGAGCCGTCGCCCGCCAGCAGGTCGATGTTGCTGTTGCTGTAGACTATGATGAGCCGTTTTGCCGACCTCGACCACTTGATGAGGCTGACGCCGGCATCCGACAGGCAGTTGGTCTTGTCAAATATGGTAGTCTCGCCGGTGGTGGCGTTGTAGCCGAAGAGACTGCCCGACGCCAATGCGTAGCAGTAGCCGGCGGCGGGTTCCACTTCGGTTATGTTGTTGAAGCTCTTGTAGAGCGTCCACTTGCCCTCCTCGGCGGCCGACACAGGCAGCCACAAGGCGAGTGTGAGCAGCAGGGCAGAGAGGTTTCTTTTGGTCATATTGTGCGTTGTAATATATAAATATGTGTAAAATATGTGGGTCTTTATATCTAATAACTGCTTTTCGGGCGATTTATTGTCTTTGGATGAGTGTTTGTGGTTTAAAAGTACTAACTTTGCACAATCTTTGCAGCAATACTAACTCCATTACATAATTCTAAAAACAAATCTTATATGAACAAAAGACATTTGTTGACGGCTTTGCTTACACTGATGTTCGCGCTCGTCGGTGTGGCGAAAAGCCATGAACCGGTCGACTATGTGAGCACACTCGTAGGCTCTGAGTCAACCCATGCCCTATCAACGGGCAACACCTATCCTGCCATTGCCATGCCGTGGGGCATGAACTTCTGGACCCCGCAGACGGGAAAGATGGGCGACGGATGGGCCTATCAGTACACTGCCGAGAAGCTGCGCGGCTTCAAGCAGACCCACCAGCCGAGTCCGTGGATCAACGACTACGGCCAGTTCTCAATCATGCCCGAGACGGGCAAGCCTGTCTTCGACGAGGACAAGCGCGCCTCATGGTTCTCCCACAAGGCAGAGGTGGCAACACCTTACTACTATCGCGCCTATCTCGCCGACTATGACGTAGTCACCGAGATTGCCCCGACAGAGCGTGCCGCCATCATGCGCATCACCTTCCCCGAGAACGACTCCTACGTGGTGCTCGATGCCTTCGACAACGGCTCCTACGTGAAAATCGTGCCCGAGAAGAACATGATTGTAGGCTACACGACAAAGAACTCCGGCGGAGTGCCCGACAATTTCAAGAACTACTTTGTCATGAAGTTCGACCGCCCGTTCACCTACACATCTGCCGTTGTCGACGGCGAGATGAAGGAAGGTGTCATGACAGCCGACTGCAAGCACGCCGGTGCCGTTGTCGGTTTCAAG
>JBNMLZ010000068.1:0-11007 GCA_050875085.1 Prevotella sp.
ACTCCAGTCTTGCCTTTCACTACTACGGAAGCACCAATCACTGGCTCACCCGTGGCGTCGACTACGACACCCTTACATTCGCCGTCCTGCTGCACATTCTGAATGGCAGTTGGAGCAGTAGAAGTCGTGGCGTATGCTGATCCTGCTGGCAAAGCCATCAGAGCCACCATCATACCGACCGTTTGTACTCGTTTTGACATAGAAGTTAAATTTTAGTTAATAATATATTGTATTACTTGATTTTTTGTTTTTCACAATATGCGCAAGGATTTATTCCCTGGTTGTATTGTGTTTTCTCCCTAATTCCTTAAAATGGTTGTTGTAGATTTGTTTTTTTTCAGTTGCAAATATACATTATTTTTCAAACATAACAATATTTAAGTTAAGATATTTTAAAAATTCGATGAAAAAGCTGTGATTTAGTTAAATATGCAAATAAAAATCACACATACACATATTAATATACAGTATTTAGGAAAGACAAATGTACCTCAAACTACAATTTTTTAATGACATCTGGCACGCAATCAGATTTTTTGCGTAACTTTGTAAGCAATATTACAGATGACCATTAATTACAACTTAATAACAAATCAAAAAAATTTTTCAACATGAAGAAATTGTTTCTTACTCTCGCGCTTGCGCTCACGGCAGTGTGCATGAACGCAAAGGGCAACAAAATCCCCGTTTACGCGTGGGCTGGATGGGGCGACAACACCAACGAGAAAACCCTCACAGCCGACTTCAAGGCTTGGAAGAAGCATGGCGTGACCGGAGTGTGCATCAACGCTGGCATGGACACCGAGAAGATTCGCACAGCGTCGAAGGTGGCAAAGAAGGTGGGACTGGAATACCACGCCTGGGTGCCGACAATGGTGCAGGGCGGCAAGCCGAAAAGCTGGTACACCGTCAACCGTCTTGGCGAATCTGCTTACGACCACCAGGCCTACGTGCCTTACTACACCACTCTCGACCCGCGCAACGAGGAGGTGAAGAAGTTCCTCACCGAGAAGTTCCAGGAGATAGCCTCAATTCCCGATGTTGACTACGTGCAGCTCGACTACATCCGCTACGCCGATGTAATCCTCGCCCGTGGCTTGTGGGACAAGTACGGTCTCATCATGAACGGCGAGTATGCCAAGGCCGACTACTGCTACTGCCCTGACTGCGTGGCTGCCTTCAAGAAGCAGAGCGGAATCGACATCACAAAGGTGTGTGACCCGTCGAAGATTAAGGAGTGGGCACAGTTCCGCTGCGACGCCGTCACAAGCCTTGTCAACCAAATCTCCGACGCTGTTCACGCCAAGGGCAAGAAGATTAGCGCCGATGTGTTCCCTGGCCCGAAGAGCTACGCCGAATGGATGGTGCGCCAGCAGTGGAACAACTGGAAGCTCGACGCTGTGTTCCCCATGAACTACAACGACTTCTACATGGAACCTGCCTCATGGGTTGGCAAGGTGACGAAGGAAGAGGCTGAAGCCATCAAGGGCAAGAACACCCTGCTCTACAGCGGCATCTTCATCTGCCACGACTGGCAGCACAAGGACAAGGTCATCGACCCAGAGAATTCTGGACTCCTGCCGTCGGAAATCGCCGAGGCTGTAGAGACTTCAATGGAGGCTGGCGCCAACGGCATCAGCATCTTCACACCTAACGACATGACAGCGGAGCACTGGGCGGAACTGGAAAAGGTGCTGAAGAAACTGGAGAAATAAAAGACAAATTGTACTTTATTTGAAAGACAAGTTGCTCCATTAAAGACAACATAGACAACAAGGGACAACTTTATGGGGCGTGCCAACTCGGCACGCCTTAATTACTTACCCAATAACTTTATTGCTTACCAAATAACTTTATAACTAAGAATTCCAATTATGATTGATACAGAAAGTCTGAAAAAGCACGTTTATGACATAATAGGTGCCATACATGAGGTGCATAGAGAGCTTGGAGTCAATCTGAACGAATTCTGCTACCAAGAGGGGCTTGAGATGGAACTGACGGAAAGACAGATTGAGTTCAAGAGAGAAGTGTCTTTTCATCCAACATACCATAACAAGAAAATGAAAGCCACATATCGTTTGGACTTTCTTTGTAAAAGCGATGTCATTATAGAATGTAAGGCTGTTGAAGAGTTGACACAGATTCATCGTGCGCAATTGTTCAACTACATGCGTTTAACCAAATTCCCCTGCGGTATTTTAGTAAATTTCTCACCAATTTTTGCAGAAATAGAACGCTATTTCTTCGATGCTGAAATCAACGAAATCATAAATGTTGACGGCATCCGACTCTCCAAATTACCACACATTCCCCAAATCGCGAACATTAGCAATAAAAGACGGCAATAATAAAAGCAACAAAAGACGGCAATAATAAAAAACAGCAGTAATAAAATAACGACCAACGACAAAAAAACAACCCACAGGCGTGCCGAGTTGGCACGCCCCTCAAGTTGTCTCTTGTTGTCTATGTTGTCTTATTATATCATTGTCTTTTTATTGTATTTTGTATTATTGTATTTTGTATCCCTCACAGAATTTTTCCCCCAGCGCAAACCCCTCCTCATACAGTCTTTCGAGTTTCGCCGTGTCCTTTTCCATTCTCGTCACCTCCATCGGTCGTTCCGGCCGTATGCAAATCACCTTGCCTTCTTCCTCCAGCCGGTCCACCATGTCGAGTTGTTGGTTGTAGGCCGCAATGCGGTGGCTGAGGAGCACGCGCAGGCGCGGATACTTTTTATATATGAAATGCGGTATCTTGTGGTCGCGTCCCGTGTTGCGCCACCCCTTGTTGCGCGTCAGGATGAGCACATTCTTCTCATGCCCCGTCTCAATGGCGTGCATCACCGGAATGCTGTCGGCTATTCCGCCGTCAAGCATCGGCACACCATCCACCATCACAATCTTGCTGACATACGGCAGAGAGCTCGACGCGCGCACCACGTCAAGCGCGCGCTGGCGGTCGTGGCGTTCCTGCAGATACTCCGGGCGGCCGGTCAGGCAGTTGGTAGTCACCATCTCGAAGGTGGCTGGATTGTTGAAGAACGTGTCGAAGTCAAACGGGATGAACTCATTGGGAAACTTGTCGTAAAGCAGCTTTGTGTCGAATATGCAGCCCTGCGTCACCAGGTGGCGCACTCCCAAATAGTTGTAGCGCGCCAAATAGTCGATGTTCGACACGCGTGCGCGCCTCGGCTGATGGCTCATGTACGACATGCCGTTGCAGGCACCTGCCGACACAGCCACAACATAGTTGAAGTAGAGGTTGTGTTTCATAAACCCGTCGAGCACGCCGCTCGTGAAGACGCCTCTCATTCCGCCGCCCTCAAGCACAAGTCCTGTATTGCTGTCAATAGTCATCATCATCAGTTTTGTTTTTCTGTATTATATTTATTATTGTGTTTACGGCTTGCAAAATTAATGATTTTTCAGCAAACGGCAAGCAGAATGTCATAATAAAACATAAATAAGACGATGATAAGACAATGCTGCTTTGCAGTGTCTTTAAAATTCATTAACTTTGCACGAAACTAATATATTAATGTAGTATGTTTGACAAAGCAACCTACGTCAGCCGCCGCGCCAAGCTTAAGCAGCTTGTAAAGAGCGGTATAATCATATTGTTTGGCAACAACGATTCGCCGTGCAACTTCCCTGCCAACGGCTACTATCCGTTCCGCCAGGACTCATCATTCCTCTACTACTTCGGTTTGAACCGCGACGGACTCGTCGGCGTCATCGACGTAGACAATGACATCGAGACCCTCGTCGGCAACGACATCGACATTGAGGACATCGTGTGGTACGGCAGCGTGAACAGCGTGCACGACATGGCTGAGAGCGTCGGCGTGAAGAACACGGCTCCGATGAAGTCGCTCAAGACCATCTGCAACGACGCCATGCGCCAGAAGCGCCACATCCACTTCCTGCCGCCTTACCGCCACGACACGATGATACAGATTTTCGACCTCCTCGGCATACATCCCGTGCAGCAGAAGGAGTCGGCAAGCATCGACCTCATCAACGCTGTGGTGAAGATGCGCTCCACAAAGGAGCAGCAGGAGATAGAGGAGCTGGAGCGTGCAGCCGTGATTGGCTACAAGATGCACACCACAGCCATGCGCCTCACAAAGCCGGGCGTGACAGAGAAGTACATCGGCGGACAGGTGGACGGCATCGCCAACTCCTACGGAGCCATGGTAAGCTTCCCTACCATCTTCAGCCAGCATGGCGAGATCATGCACGGCAACCCGTCGATGGCTGAGCTTAAGAGCGGACGTCTTGTGCTGTGCGACGCTGGTGCCGAGACCATCAACAACTATTGCTCCGACAACACCCGCACATATCCTGTCAACGGCAAGTTCACCGAGCGTCAGCTCGAAATCTACAGCATCGTTGAAGCTTGCCACGACTACGTGCTCGAAGTTGCAAAACCGGGCGTTAAATACATGGACGTTCACTTTGCCGTTTGCCGCCTGATGACGGAGCGCCTGAAGGATCTTGGACTCATGAAGGGCGACACCGACGAGGCTGTAGCAGCCGGCGCCCACGCCATGTTCCTCCCTCACGGACTTGGCCACATGATGGGCATGGACGTGCACGACATGGAGTCGCTCGACCAAATCAACGTTGGCTTCGACGCCGAAACGCGCCCGCGCCTCGACCAGTTCGGCACCAACTGCCTGCGTATGGGTCGCCGCCTTGAGGAGGGCTTTGTCGTGACCGACGAGCCGGGCATCTACTTCATCCCAGACCTCATCGACGACTGGAAGCAGTCGGGCCACTGCGCCGAATTCCTCAATTTCGACAAGCTTGAGACCTACAAGGACTTCGGAGGCATACGCATCGAGGACGACGTGCTCATCACCAAGGACGGCTGCCGCTTCATCGGCAAGGACCGCATCCCTTACCACCCGAAGGACATCGAGGCTTTCATGGCAGAGAACAAGTAAAAAAACTCATAAAGGGTTAACAACAACACCAATAATTATAACAACAAAATGAAGAAAATCTTAACACTTGCGCTTCTCGCTTGCTTGGCGGTTGGCGCAAACGCTGAGGAGAAGAAGGACGACGCAAACAAGAACAAGCCCGTCTTCACCACAATCAAGGAGAATCCTATCACAAGCATCAAGGACCAGAACCGTAGCGGCACATGCTGGGACTACTCTACTCTCTCGTTCTTCGAGAGCGAGATTCTCAAGGCAACCGGCAAGACCTACGACCTCTGCGAGGCTTTCGTAGCCAACAAGAACTACATGGACCGCGCAGTCCAGGTGGTGCGTCTGCATGGCGACTGCCAGTTCTCACAGGGTGGCTCTGCCTACGACGTGCTCTACGTTCTGAAGCACTACGGCATCTGCCCGGAGGAAGCAATGCCGTTCCCAGGTTCGCTCTACGGCGACTCGCTCAACAACTTCAACGAGTTCTTCGGACAACTTGAGCCTTACGTGGCAGGCATCGCCCGCACAAAGGCCGACAAGATTTCAAGCCAGTGGAAGGTCGGACTCCAGGGCATCCTCGACGCTTATCTCGGCAAGTGCCCGGAATCATTCACCTATCAGGGCAAGAAGTACACCCCGAAGACCTTCGCCGCAAGCCTTGGTCTCGACTGGAACAACTATGTTTCAATCACAAGCTACTCTCACCACCCATACTACACACAGTATGCTGTTGAGGTGCAGGACAACTGGCGCAACCCGCTGTCATGGAACCTTCCGATGGAAGACATGGCACGCATCATCGACAACGCTGTCATGAACGGCTATACCGTGGCATGGGGCGGCGACGTTAGCGAGCCGGGCTTCACACGCAAGGGTCTTGCCTACTTCTACGACACAAAGAAGATGGAGAACCTCTCAGGTTCCGACATGGCACGCTGGCTCAAGCTCTCACAGGCAAAGCGCACAAGCATCGTCGACTCTCTCGGCTGCACCGTGCCTGAGCTGACCCCGACTCCGGAGCAGCGCCAGGAGCGCTTCGACAACTGGGAGCTCACCGATGACCACGGTATGCTCATCTACGGCATCGCCAAGGACCAGAACGGCAAGGAGTACTACATGGTGAAGAACTCTTGGGGCGAGACAGGCGACTACAAGGGCATCTGGTACATGTCTAAGAACTTCATCATCGCCAACACCATGGACTACATGGTCAACAAGAACGCCATTCCTAAGGACATCCTCAAGAAGATGGAGGACGCCAAGAAGAAGCAGTCAATCGCTGACTAAGCAAAATATTTTTATGGAGACCGTGTCAATAGTTTTGACGCGGTCTTTTTTTTATGCCTTGAACAGTCATCAGCGCAGTTTGCCGTATGTACAAAATGTTTCATGTTAAGTGATATTTTGTTAATGAAGCGATATAACCGCATGAAAAACGCTCATTAGTAATTTTTTTTTTATACTTTTGCGGTAACAAATCAAGAGCACCCTTACACAAACAAACATACGCTGAAACAACTTTAAACCATAAAATAATATCCTAAATAGAAATGAATCGTCAATATCTCTTAGGTTTCGACGTGGGCAGCAGCAGCGTCAAAGCCTCACTCGTAGACATAGACAACGGACAGTGTGCCGCATCGGCCTTCTTCCCCGACCATGAGGCTCCAATCAAGGCAGTAAAGATTGGCTGGGCTGAGCAGGATCCAGAAATGTGGTGGCAGAATGCCAAGCTTGCACTCGCCAAGATTATGGGCGAGACGGGATGCAAGGGCAGCGACATACGCGGCATAGGCATCTCCTACCAGATGCACGGACTGGTGTGCGTTGACAAGGACTTGAAGCCGCTGCGCGACTCCATCATCTGGTGCGACTCCCGGGCTGTGCCCTACGGCGAACGTGCATTCGAAAAGCTCGGAAGCGAATATTGCCTCAGCCACCTGCTCAACTCGCCGGGCAACTTCACGGCGGCAAAACTGGCATGGGTACGCGAAAATGAGCCTGAGACATTCGACAAGATATATAAGGTGATGCTCCCGGGCGACTATCTCGCCCTCAAACTGAGCGGAGTGCCCAACACCACCATCAGCGGACTGTCCGAAGGAATCTTCTGGGACTTCAAGGAGCGCAAGGTGTCGGAGCCGTTGCTCCGCGAGCTCGGCATACCGAAGGAGATGATTTCCGACACGGTACCCACATTCGCAATCCAAAGCCGCGTGTCGGCAGCCGCGGCAGCCGAGACGGGACTCGCCGAAGGCACACCTATCTCCTACCGCGCCGGCGACCAGCCCAACAACGCCCTCTCGCTGAACGT
This sequence comes from Prevotella sp., assembly GCA_050875085.1. GTDB lineage: Bacteria > Bacteroidota > Bacteroidia > Bacteroidales > Bacteroidaceae > Prevotella. The sequence goes on from JBNMLZ010000068.1 coordinate 7,260, forward strand.
GTTCAACCCCGGCGAGATTGCATCCACGGCAGGCACATCGGGTGTGGTGTATGGCGTGCTCGGTGAAGTGGGCTACGACCCCAAGAGCCGTGTCGGAACATTCGCCCACGTCAACTACACCGACGAGCTTACGCGCCTCGGAGTGCTGCTCTGCATCAACGGCACCGGCAGCCTCAACTCATGGATTCACCGCAACATCGCCCCCGACCTCTCCTACCCCGAGATGAACGACCTTGCAGCCACTGCTCCTATCGGCAGCGACGGCGTTACAATAATCCCGTTCGGCAACGGCGCCGAGCGCGTGCTTGAGAACAAGGAGGTGGGCTGCTCAATGCACGGCATCAACTTCAACAAGCACAACCGCTCCCACATCATACGCGCCGCCCAGGAAGGCATCGTCTTCTCGTTCTGCTACGGCATGGAGGTGATGCGCGGCATGGGCATGGACATCCACAAGATTCACGCCGGCAGGGCAAACATGTTCCTCAGCCCGCTGTTCCGACAGACACTCGCCAGCACAAGCGGAGCCACAATCGAGCTTTACGAGACCGACGGCAGCGTGGGCGCAGCCAAGGGCGCAGGCATGGGATGCGGCATCTACAAGGACAACACCGAGGCATTCGCATCGCTCAAGAAGCTTGCCGTGATAGAGCCGGAGACAAATCTCGCCGGACAGTACCAGGAGGCTTACGAGCGCTGGAAGGAAATCCTGAAAAAGCAACAAGCGCAACAAACAAATAGAAAAACCAAATAATTAACAACTAAAAAATTTTACAACTATGGCAAAAGAGTATTTTCCGCAGATTGGCAAGATTCCTTTCGAGGGACCGGAGAGCAAGAACGTATTGGCATTCCACTACTACCAGCCTGAAAAGGTTGTGTTAGGCAAGAAGATGAAGGATTGGCTGAAGTTCGCCATGGCTTGGTGGCACACACTGGGACAGGCTTCCGGCGACCAGTTTGGCGGCAACACACGTACATATGAGTGGGACAAGGCAGCAGATGCCGTACAGCGCGCCAAGGACAAGATGGACGCTGGCTTCGAAATCATGCAGAAGCTCGGCATCGAGTATTTCTGCTTCCATGACGTTGACCTCGTTGACCCGTCTGACGACATCGACGAGTATGAGGCAAACCTCAAGGCCATCACCGACTACGCTCTTGAGAAGATGAAGGGCACCGACATCAAGCTCCTCTGGGGCACAGCCAACGTGTTCAGCCACAAGCGCTACATGAACGGCGCTGCCACAAACCCTGACTTCGACGTTGTTGCACGCGCTGCCGTGCAGATCAAGAACGCCATCGATGCTACAATCAAGCTCGGTGGTTCCAACTACGTGTTCTGGGGTGGACGCGAGGGCTACATGTCACTGCTCAACACCGACCAGAAGCGTGAGAAGGAGCACCTCGCACAGATGCTCACACTCGCACGCGACTACGCACGCTCTAAGGGCTTCCAGGGCACATTCCTCATCGAGCCGAAGCCAATGGAGCCGACAAAGCACCAGTATGATGTCGACACAGAGACTGTTGTAGGCTTCCTCAAGGCTCACGGTCTTGACAAGGACTTCAAGGTGAACATCGAGGTTAACCACGCCACCCTCGCCGGCCACACATTCGAGCACGAGCTTGCTGTGGCTGTTGACAACGGTATGCTTGGTTCTATCGACGCCAACCGCGGTGACTACCAGAACGGATGGGACACCGACCAGTTCCCTATCGACAACTTCGAGCTTACACAGGCCATGATGCAGATTATCCGCAACGGCGGTCTGGGCAACGGCGGTTCCAACTTCGACGCAAAGCTGCGCCGCAACAGCACCGATCCTGAGGACATCTTCATCGCCCACATCTCTGGTATGGACGCCATGGCACGCGCTCTTGAGAACGCAGCTGCCATCCTCACCGAGAGCGAGCTTCCTAAGATGTTCAAGGAGCGCTACGCAAGCTTCGACGGCGGCGAGGGCAAGAAGTTCGAGAATGGCGAGCTGACCCTTGAGCAGGTTGTGGAGTACGCCAAGAAGAACGGCGAGCCGAAGCAGACAAGCGGCAAGCAGGAGAAGTACGAGACAATCGTGGCTCTCTACGCTAAGTAATCACTTCTTTAAGAATCAAATAGGAGGCTGCGGCGTGTTTTGTCGTAGCCTCCTACATTTATGTTACCTTTCCTGAAAACAATTTTATGCAAAATGAACCTAACCAAGGCAGCAAAGCCTATCTATTCTCAATTGTAATGGTCGCCGTGCTCGGTGGTCTGCTCTTTGGCTACGACACAGCCGTCATCTCCGGTGCGGAAAAGGGTCTGCAGGCCTTCTTCCTCGGTGCCAAGGACTTCCAGTACACCGACTTCATGCACGGATTCACGTCGAGCTCGGCATTGATTGGATGTATCATCGGCAGTGCCATATCCGGATTCTTCGCCAGCAACTTCGGCAGAAAGAAGTCGCTGATTTTTGCAGGCATCTGCTTCTTCCTTTCCGCATGGGGCTCCATGTTCCCTGAGTCGATGTTCCTGCCCAAGGGCGAACCGTCGTGGACTCTCCTCGTGGTGTTCAACATCTACCGTGTGCTCGGAGGCATCGGCGTAGGCATGGCATCCGCCATCTGCCCTATGTACATCGGCGAGGTTGCTCCGAGCGAGATACGCGGCATGTTGGTAAGCTGGAACCAGTTTGCCATCATCTTCGGACAGCTCGTGGTGTACTTCGTCAACTTCATCATCCTTGGCGACCACACCAACCCCGTCATAACACAGATAGGCGAAGGCTTCAGCAAGGTTGCTGCCTCATCAGACCCATGGACCATCACGACAGGCTGGCGCTACATGTTCGGCAGCGAGATGGTGCCAGCCGGACTGTTCACGTTCCTCATCTGCTTTGTGCCTGAGACACCGCGCTACCTTGTGCTCATCGGCAAGGAGAGCCATGCCCACCGCATCCTGGCGCGCATCAACGGCGACTTGAAGGCCCATCAGATTCTCAACGACATCAAGAACACCATGGAGACAAAGACCGAGCGCCTGTTCTCCTACGGCTTCATGTGCATCTTCATAGGCATCATGCTCAGCGTGTTCCAGCAGGCTATAGGCATCAATGCCGTGCTCTACTATGCACCGCGCATCTTCGGAGACATGGGCATGGACAACCCGATGGTACAGACCGTCATCATGGGTGTTGCCAACCTTCTGTTTACCCTTGTGGCTGTGTTCACCGTGGAGAAAGTAGGCCGCAAGCCGCTGCTCATCCTCGGCAGCATAGGCATGGCATTTGGAGCATTCGGCGTGGCGTTCACCTTCGGCAACCCGTCGCTGAACATCATCACCGCCCTTTCCATCACCATCTACAGCGCGTCGTTCATGTTCTCATGGGGTCCTATCTGCTGGGTCTACATCGCCGAGATATTCCCCAACACCATCCGTGGCGCAGCTGTGGCAATAGCCGTGGCATTCCAGTGGATATTCAACTTCATCGTCAGCTCAACATTCGTGCCGATGTTCAACATGCACCTCACCCCCGGCGACCACTTCGGCCACTGGTTCACCTACGGACTCTACGGCATCATCTGCGTGGCTGCCGCCCTCTTCGTATGGCGACTCGTGCCTGAGACAAAGGGCAAAACGCTTGAGGAAATAAGCTTATTGTGGAGAAAAAACAACGATAAATAAGCAAAAAAATTTTTCTTTTTATTACCATTGCCTTGTAACCGTGTTACAAGGCAATGGTAAATACATTACAAAGTAACGGTAACA
>JBNMLZ010000069.1:0-10918 GCA_050875085.1 Prevotella sp.
CCTCGGCGCCAGTGTTCATGTAGGACAGACCGCGTCCCCAGAGCGGAGTTGTGCGGCACCATGAACCATGGATGTCGTTGATCATGTAGAGCTTGTGCTGCATCATGTCCGAGTAAGGATAGATGGTCTGGTGGGCATACTGAGGCAGCGGCTTGCCGGCGAGCATGTTCGGCGTCCAGTAGTTGTCGTCGCCAGTCTCCCACTTTGCGCGGTGGCAGTTGGCGCAGCCGATCTGCATGAACACCTCCTTGCCGCGCTGCACGCGCGAGTCGTTGAGGTTGCGGGCGCGCGGAATGGCGAGACCACGGTGCCAAACCATGAAGTCGTAGAAGTTGTCGGCCGACATCTCAGGCTTGAAGTTGTGCCACTTGTTGTCGAACTGGTTGGTGCCCGGCTGGAGCAATCCCTCGACCTTCTCCTTTGTCTCAGCCTCGGTTGAGGCCCAGAAAGGCGACGTCGGGTCGTCCATGATGCGCTTAATCACCTCCTCGTCCTCAGCCATGGCTTTAGCCCAGGCGTTGGTGGTGTAGAGCTTCGCGCGGTCGGGACGCGTCACGTTGGTGATGTTCCAGATGGCGTTGGCGCCAGGGCCATCCTGCAATGTGGCACGAGTCAGGGCGTAGGTGAAGCGCTTCACCATCTTCTTGCCCTCGGAACCGTCGGCATACTTGCCTGAGCCGATGGTAGCCGTGTAGTAGGCACCAGTTGCGAAGTCGTTGGCAGAAGCATCCCAGAAGTTCGGGTTGACATACTCCGAGACATCCTTGCCAGCCTGCTGGAAGTACTTCGCCTCCGAGGCATACTGTTCCTTGAGGGCACTCTCGGGAATGGCATCGAGCAATCCGGTGCCAATCACGCCGATGGTAGACTCAAGACGGAATGCCACGCCCTTGCTGTCGGTGTCGTAAGGGTTGGGGTTGGTGCGGAAGGCGTCGCGCGGGATGTTCACCTCAGGATAGATGAGGTCGTACTTCTCGCCGTCGGGGAAATGCAGCGGCAGTCCACTCTCCATGGCGGTCACGTGCTTCCACTGGATGTCGATCTTGCTCTCGTCGACAGGAGCCTTGAACGGATATGTGGCCTGGGTCTGCGGCATTGCAGTGACCTCTGACACGTAGTTGCCGTCGTTGCTGTTGGCACCATCCTTCGGGTGGTAGATGACGAGCAGATAGCCGTTGCCGTTGCCGTATGAGGTGGTGTACTTGTCCATGCGCTTGCCGTGGCCGTAGTTGGGGTGGCAGTCAAGACATGATGTGCGAACCGATGCCGGACCGAGACCCTTGAACGGGTTGGTGCTCACAGTGTACTGGCGCTCGAAGAACAGCTCACCGCTCTTGAACTGCGAGAGCAGTCCCTGCTGCTCAACGGCAGGAGCCTCGTCCTGATAGCAAGCCGAGTTGACGTTCTCGGTAGTTCCAAGCTCACCGCCCGGATACCACTCGCTCTTGTCGAAACCGTTGACAGCTTGGCCAACGTAGTTGGCATCCGACTCTATAGGGTCCTCACCGTTGCCCTTGTTGGGGGTGTCGTTGTCATCGGAACAAGCGGCAAGAGTCATGGATGCGATGATTGCCGCTGATGTGAGGTATAAGTTTCTTTTATTCATAATGCTTGTTTATGGTATTGAATTCCTATAAAAAATGGCGGAGGCCGGAGACCTCCGCCACGTTGTATGTTTTTTTTTTTACTCAGCCTGCTGTTTGTTGAACCAGTCGCCCACTTCGTTAAGCTCGTCGTCGCAAGCCTTCACCTTGTCGATGCAGTTCTTCACGATGTCTGAACCCGGGTTAGCAACGAAGCTGCCCTGAGTCTGCTGTGCGTTCTCAAGAGCGTCGAGAGCCTCGTTGAGGGCTGTGTTCATCTTGTTGTAGAGGTCGGCGTTCTTGGTCTTCAAGTAAGCCATGATAGAGTTGGCGGCAGGAGCTGCGGCGTTGACGTCGCGTGTGCCGTAGAGGCTGTTCTTGATAGAGTAGATATTGTCCTTGTAGTCGATGAAAGAGCGGTGGCTATACGGTGACTCGATGTAGTCGATTGACTCTGGGTCGCCCTCCTCGGTTGTGCCGCCGTGACCGGTAGCTACGCGGTAAGCCTGACCGAGCTTCTGCTCCTGCACCTCGTTGCAGATGTTAGAGCAACCGCCCACGAAAATCTGGTTGATTGTGCCAGGCCATGACTGGTAGCCAGTTGTGGCTGACGGAGAGAGAAGGAACTGGCCGTAGCACATTGTGCCATTGGCTGCGAAGCCGTTGTAGCGAAGGTGGTCGAACACGTAGTTGTGCTGCTCAAGAACCTTCTTTGTCTCAGAGCTTGCGGCGCTGCCCATCCAAGTGTACTCAAGAAGGGCTGTCATGTTCTTCACGTCGCCTGCTACGGCAGCGAGGAATGCCAACTCGTCGATACCCTTAACGGATGTCATGCCCTCGTAGGTGTCGTTGTTCTTCAGAGCATCGACTGTGCGGTTCTTGCCGTCGCGGAAGAGGATGAACTCCATGCCGTGGAAGCCGAGCACCGACTGGAACTTGCCGTTGTTGTCGGACACGAACTTCTCTGGGTTCTCGCTCTTGAAGCCGGCGATGAGGCTCTGGTCGTTGAGAGCGCTCACAAGCTCGTCGTGGTCGAGAGGCCATGAGTCGATGTGCGGGTCAATCTCGTTGTTGGAAGCCGAACCGTAGAGGAAAGCCTCGCTGCGCTCCCACTCGCGGCGGGCGTTCTTGAATGCCTCGCAAGCGGCGTCGATCTGACTCTGCTCCATTGTGCCGGCGTTGGCGGCTGAGTAGAGAGTCTGGCACTTTGTGTAGAGGTCGCGTGCGTTGGCGGCGAGTGCCTGGTATGTTGGATATACTACGTTGCTTACGTATGACTTGGTGATGGCCTGCATCTGAAGGTCGCTCGATGCGATGTTTACGTCGGCCTGTCCTGCCTCAGGAAGGTTTGACTCTGGGTCATCATCTGATGAACATGCGGTAAAACCGAGGCTCATGGCTCCGAGGAGGAATGCCATGGCATACTGCTGAATCTTTTTCATTTGTGTTTACTATTAATTATTGTTACTGGTTATGATATGCTTTGGAGGTGTCGAGCTCCTGCTCGACACTTGAGTTGGAGGAGTCAAATCTCCTGCTCGACACTTGATTGGATTTGTTTTCGCTTATGTGTCGAGCGGGAGCTCGACACCTCCTTTAGAGGAACTGTCCCTGGTAAGCCACGCCGATGTTGATGGCAGGCTCGTTGTTGTACTTGGAGTCGAACTTGCGGTAGTTGTACTCACCCTTGATGCATATCTGCGGCACGGGGTAGTAGTTGACACCGGCAGCGAAGATGTCCTTCTTTGTCCATGTGGTCAGCGAGTGGATGTAGGAGTCGTAGTGCTCGTAGTGGCCGAAGACGTAGAGCTTCTGCTTGTCGGCGCGGAGTTTGGCAATCTGCGAGAAGATGTCGTAGCCCACCTCAATACTCGTAGCCATGGCGTGCGAGCCGAAGTTCTGGTTGGTCTGGTAAGGCTTTACATACTGCACGCCCGGCTTGACGAGCTTGCTGATAGCCTTGGCGTCGCTCACGTAGCCATAGTCGGCATAGCCGCGGGCTACCCAGTTGTGGGCGTTGTAGGTGAAGTCGATTGAACCGAGGTAGACGTTGCCCTTGAGCTTCTTGTTGTTGCCCTTCTCCATGTCGTGAGGCACGGCGTTGTGCATTGACTGGCCGTAGTAGCCGCTGATGCCGATGCGCAGACCAGGGATTGAGTAGTTGTCGATGCGGCCGGAGAAACCATACTTGTTGGCTGTCTCAAACTCGAACGGCTTCGTTGTGCCCCCGGCAATCCATCCGTCGCGGCTGAACTGGTAAGCATCGAGACCAGCCACAACCTGAGCCTCATAGCGGAAGTCGCCAAGGTGTCCCCAAAGTGACAGACCAGTCTGGTGCCATGTTGAAGGCAGGATGGTGCGCTCGCCCTCGGGGCGATAAACGGTGAAGAAGTTGAGCGGCTCGTGATAGGCGTTGGTAAGTCCGAACGGCACCACGATGTGTCCGGCGCGGACGTTCAAAAAGCGTCCGAACGACTTCTGAATCCAGAACTGTTCAAGCTCAACCTCGCCGCCCTTCTCTGTCTCGTTCTCAAACTCGATGGCTTCCTCTGCCTCATATTCAATGGCAGAACCTGCGCCACCGTGCTCAAACTCAATCTCAGAACCGAGAGTCCAGCCCTTGCCGAAGTCGTAGCCGAGATAAATCACGGCGTGCGGGATGTCGAAGCGTCCGTGGCTCGGGTCATTCTTGTGGGCGGAAGCCGAACTGTAACGGTTGCCAGAGTCGCTGTAGAAATTGCGGCCATAAGCCACCTCACCATAACCGCCAACGCTAAGGCGGTTGCCACGCGAGTGCTGCATAACGCTGTCGGCAGCCACTGTCTGTGCTTGGGCGGCAAGCGGAGCGCACATTGCAACTGCGCAAGCCATGGAAACGATAGTCGTTCTTTTCATCTTATTGTTGTTCTATTTTTATATTATCCTTAACTTACTGTAACTAATAACGCGGAAAACCATTGCTTTTTTAATGATTTTTTACGACTGCAAAGGTATTATTATTAGGAAATGTTGGCAATACTCAATATTAGGTAAATGGCAATATGGCATTTTCTTCACCATATTTAGGTATTTTTGCGCCAAAAACCGACATGGCAGGAATAAAATACCTATATGTTGTGATTGTTGGTGTCGCAAATTTTTTGTTATTTTGCACTCGCTATAATATATAAGGTGTAGCCAGTTGCGGTTCACATTATATATAAATAGGGTAAAAAGAAAGAAAAGAAATAACAATTAGGTATAAGTAGACGAAAACATGAAGCATCAGAAAATGTATGAGCCCGACGACAAGATGATTTCTCTCATCCGGGATAACTACAATTTGCTACAGAGTTTAGGCAGTTTCGGAATCAGCCTCGGGTTTGGCGACAAGACAGTGAGCCAGGTGTGCGAGGAGCAGCATGTTGACACGTATACGTTTCTTGCCGTTGTGAACTTCACCATCAACGGCTACCGCGACTTCGACGACGCGTCGCGGCTATCCATGCCAACACTCCTGCAATATCTCAAGGCAAGCCACGACTACTACCTCGGCTTCCAACTGCCGTTCATACGCAAGGAGCTTGTTGAAGCACTTGACGAGAAAGACAACCTCGCGCGCCTCATTCTGAAACTCTATGATGAATACGCACGCTCCATAACAGCCCACATGAAATACGAGGAGAACAACGTGTATCCCTACGTGGAGTCGCTGCTGCAGGGAAAGCCGGCAGGCGACTTCGAGATAGACATGTACTCCAAGCACCACGGACAGGAGAGCAACAAGCTGCGCGAGCTCAAGAGCATCATCATCAAGTATCTGCCGAGCGACGGACTGCACAACAACCAACTCTCAGCCACACTCTACGACATATATAACAATGAGGAGTGGCTTGCCCTGCACGCTGAAGTGGAGGAACAAATCTTCATCCCGGCTGTAAGAAGGCTTGAGCAGAAGTCGAAGCAGAGCGACGTGACGGCTAAGATTTCGAGCATGATAGGCAAGAATTCTGAAGGCACAGAGGCTCTCGGAGAACGCGAGAAAGACGTGATCGTGGCCCTCGTGCAAGGAATGACCAACAAGGAAATTGCAGATCATCTTTGCATTTCGGTCAATACGGTTATCACCCACAGGCGCAACATCGCGCGTAAGTTACAGATACACAGCCCGGCAGGACTGACCATTTATGCAATAGTTAACAACCTCGTTGACATATCTTCAGTGAAGCTGTAATTTTTTCAGATTTTAACAAGATTTAAGGCGGAAAATTTTTCCGCTTTTTTTATGTCCGAACTATACGCAAGTCGTTTTTTTTGTATATCTTTGCAAGCGATTTCGAGAGTGTAATCGAGAAAACTTTTTCCGTGAAAGTTTTCCAAAAGTTTTCCAAAATGGAAAACTTTTTGCGTTTTCGGATTTCAAAAGTTGTCAAAAATTTATCACTAAATACAATGAAGAATTTCGTAATTATTAAGCGTGACGGGTCGCATGACCAGTTCTCTTTGGACAAGATAATGAATGCCGTTACAAAGGCGTTCCAATCGGTGAATGAAGACGTAAATCTTAGCGCTATCTCTAAGATACTCAGTCACTTAGATATTCATGAAGGAATCACTGTTGAGGATATTCAGAACCAGGTGGAGGAGGCTCTCATGCGTGAGGGTTTCTACAAGGTTGCAAAGTCATTCATGCTCTATCGCCAACGCCATAATGAGGACCGCGAAACGATGGACAAGTTGAAATTTTTGACAGACTACTGCAAAGCTGCGAATGCCGCAACTGGTTCAAAGTATGACGCAAATGCAAACGTTGAGCACAAGAATATTGCCACTCTCATAGGTGAACTCCCGAAGTCGAGTTTCATACGTCTGAACCGCCGTTTGCTGACCGACAGAATCAAGAAAATGTATGGCAAGGAACTGGCGGATGAGTATATCGAAAAGCTCAACCATCACTTCATTTACAAGAACGACGAGACATCGCTTGCCAACTACTGCGCGTCAATCACGATGTATCCTTGGCTCATAGGCGGCACGTCGTCAATAGGCGGCAACTCTACAAAACCGACAAACTTGAAGTCGTTCTGCGGTGGCTTCGTGAACATGGTGTTCATGGTGTCGAGCATGTTGAGCGGCGCGTGCGCCACACCGGAGTTCCTCATGTATCTTAACTACTTCATCGGCCTTGAGTATGGCAAGGACTACTGGCAGCATGCCGACAAGGTGGTGGACCTCTCCAAGAAGCAGCGCACCATCGACAAGATGATTACCGACTGCTTCGAGCAGATTGTATACTCCATCAACCAGCCGACAGGCGCACGCAACTACCAGGCTGTGTTCTGGAACATCGCATATTACGACAAACCATACTTCGAGAGTCTCTTTGGCGAGTTTATCTTCCCCGACGGTTCGAAACCCGACTGGGACGGACTTTCTTGGCTCCAGAAGCGATTCATGAAGTGGTTCAACAAGGAACGCACGAAGACCGTGCTTACCTTCCCGGTTGAGACAATGGCGCTGCTCTCGAAGGACGGCGACGTGATTGACAAGGAGTGGGGCGACTTCACTGCCGAGATGTACTCCGAGGGTCACTCTTTCTTTACCTACATGAGCGACAACGCCGACTCGCTGAGCTCTTGCTGCCGTCTGCGCAACGAGATTCAGGACAACGGATTCAGCTACACTCTCGGTGCGGGTGGCGTGTCGACAGGCTCGAAGAGCGTGCTCACCATCAACCTCAACCGCTGCATCCAGTATGCCGTGAAGAACAAGATGGACTACATGGAGTTCCTCGGCCATATCATCGACCTCTGCCACAAGGTACAGACCGCTTACAACGAGAACCTCAAGGACCTGCAGAAACAGGGCATGTTGCCGCTGTTCGACGCAGGCTATATAAACATGTCGCGCCAGTATCTCACAATCGGCGTGAACGGACTCGTTGAGGCTGCCGAGTTCATGGGACTGAAGATCAACGACAACCCCGATTACCTGCACTTCGTACAGTCGGTGCTCGGACTCGTGGAGAAGTACAACAAGCAGTACCGCACCAAGGAACTGATGTTCAACTGCGAGATGATTCCGGCTGAGAACGTGGGCGTGAAGCACGCAAAGTGGGACCGCGAGGACGGCTACTTCGTTCCGCGTGACTGCTACAACAGCTACTTCTACGTGGTGGAGGACGACTCGTTGAACATCGTCGACAAGTTCAAGCTCCATGGCGCACCCTACATCGAGCACCTCACCGGTGGCTCGGCACTGCACATGAACCTTGAGGAACATCTCTCAAAGGCCCAGTACCGCCAGCTCCTGCGCGTTGCAGCCAAGGAGGGATGCAACTACTTCACGTTCAACATTCCTAACACCATCTGCAATGACTGCGGACACATCGACAAGCGCTACCTCAAGGAGTGCCCAGTGTGCCACAGCAAGAACATTGACTACATGACCCGCATCATCGGCTATCTGAAGCGCGTGAGCAACTTCTCACAGGCACGCCAGGAAGAGGCAAAGCGCCGCTACTATGCCGAAGTGGACAAGTCTATACAGGATTAGGAGGTGTCGAGCTCTCGCTCGACACAACACAAGCAACTAATCGGAGGTGTCGAGCTCCTGCTCGACACAATGCAAGCAATGAGGTGCCGGGCTCCCGCTCGACACAACACAAAAGGGAATTTCTCAACCGAGTGTCGAGCAGGAGCTCGACACCCCCTAATATAAGAGCAATGCTAAATTATCTCAACACAGGAATCGTTTTCCAGGAAATACCCGACGAGGTGACACTGTCAATCAACATCACTGGTTGCCCGTGCCGCTGTCCGGGTTGCCACAGCCAGTATCTGTGGGAGAACATTGGTGAACCACTCACACCTATGGTGCTCGACAAGTTCATGAAGCAGTATGGCGACGACATCACGTGCATATGCTTCATGGGCGGTGATGCCGACCCGAAGTACGTCAGCCAGCTCGCGCAGTATCTTCACCGCGAGCATGAGGGGCTGAAAGTGGCATGGTACAGTGGCAGACAGCATTTCCCGAAGTCAATACGCAAGCGCGACTTCGACTATATCAAGCTCGGCCCGTATATCGAACACCTTGGATGCCTGAAGGAGCGCACCACCAACCAGCGCCTCTACAAGCGTGCCGTAGGCGACGACTTCACCGACATCACATCACGTTTTTGGAAAAAGTAAATGAATAACAATATTCCACGGATCGCCATAGTCGACCCCAACACACTCGCTGTGTTGGGGTTGACTCATTTATTGGAGTCGGTAATGCCGATGATTGCCATTGACTCCTACGGGTCGTTTGCCGAACTTGAGGCAAACCATCCAGAACAGTATTTCCATTATTTTGTTGACATGCGCATAGTATTGTCGCACATGCCGTTCTTCCAGTCGATGAGCCACAAGACAATCGTCCTGTCCGGCTCTATGGGCGACGACGAGTCCATGCTCGGCTCGTTTCACACCATCTGCGTGAACCAGCCCGCCAAACAGCTCCTCAGGTCGATACTCATGCTCGAACAGCATGCCCATGCACACGGACGCAACCTGCCGCCGGTGACCAACACATCATGCAGTGGCATGACAGCCGTGCCGCTGTCGCAGCGCGAGATTGAGGTGCTGTCGCTTATTGTGAAGGGGTATATAAACAAAGAAATCGCCGACAAACTGAATCTCAGTTTGCCGACGATTGTATCACATCGTAAGAATATCATGTCAAAGCTTGGTGTGCGCAGCGTGTCGGCGTTAACCATTTATGCGGTGATGCATGGTTATGTCGACGTGAACGACATCTAATCACCAAATATTGTTAAAACATCAAGCTAAATGACGATTGATATTTCTTCTGTCTATTTTTCCTCAATCTTCCATTCTGTGATGGTGCGTTCCTCGCTGCTGTAGTTCACTCCAACCTTGACGAGTTTGCGCCCGTCGGCAGTGTATGGTATGAGATAGCCTTTGTCGTCGATTTGCTTCAATGCGGTGTCGGCAGAGCCGTCGAACTTCAACTCCATGACGTAGACCACCGACGGGAGCGTGATTACGACATCGGCACGCCCGTGCGAACTCTCTTCCTCAACCTTGATGAAGCCTCCGATGAGCGAGAAGACGAGATAGAATATTGTCTGCACGTCGCGCTCGGTCTTGTTGGCGAGGCGGTAGGACACTCCGGCAAGGTAGGCACGCATCTGTGTGAGTGCCTCCTCCATGTCGTCGGCAATGACGGCCTTGACAAACTTTATGACAAAACTGCTGTTGGTGCCTTCGGCAGGGATGAGGTAGTTGGCTGCCAAGGAGCGTATCATGCCGAGGCGCACTTCCTCGTTGGGGTAGGCGAGGGTGTAGAGACCGATCATGGGGTCGTAGTGCTTTATTGTTAGGTAGCCGCTCTGATAGAGCAATGGCAGGGCGGACGTCATGTTCTCGGGCGACACGTCGAAGTCGTCGACACTAGCGTCTTGACCGGTGAGGTCGCGCAGAGAAACGTTATATTTCTGTAGTAGCTTTATGATGTAGGTTGGTGTGCCCGACTCAAACCAGTAGTTGCCTATTTTCTGTGAAGCGAGTGCTTTTATAAGGCTGAACGGATTGTAGACGTCTTCGGAGTGCTCACTGAAATGATAGCCGTCGTATTTCTTCTTCAACTGGGCGAAAGTTTCCTCTACACTCAGATGCAGATGCTCGGCAAGCTGCTCCACATCGGGGCGCATCTGCGTCTGAAGCTCGTCGGCGCTTATGCCGCAGATGGCGGAGTACTGGTCGTACATGGATATGTTGAAGAGGTTGTTGAGCTCGCTGAAGATGCTCAGCTGCGCGAATTTGGTTATGCCAGTGAGGAAGACGAACTCAAAGTAAGGGTCGAGCGACTTGATAGGCGAGTAGAAGTTCTGCATCGTGCGACGCAGAGCGGCAAGGTTCTGCTCCTCGTGCACCACGTCGAGCAACGGCGCGTCGTACTCGTCGATGATGAGCACGACCTTCTGGTGGGTCTGCTCGTAGGCAGCCTTGACGAGGTTCTCAAAACGTTGGTTGAGGTTGGGTGTGTCCTCCCTTTTCCCGTATTTATCCTCGTAAAGAGCCAACTTATAGTTAAGCTCCGACTTGAGGTCTTCTTCATTGCAGTGCTTTGCCGTGCTCATGTCGAAGTGCAGCACGGGATGACACGTCCAATCGCGCTCTTTCTCGCTTATGGCAAGACCCTCGAAAAGTTCCTTGCGTCCTTCGTAGTAGGCGTGAATCATTGAGGCAAAGAGCGACTTGCCGAACCGTCTTGGACGGCTCAGAAATATGTATTTATAGCCATTGTCTATAAAGTCGGCAAGATACTGTGTCTTGTCGATGTATAAA
>JBNMLZ010000070.1:0-10589 GCA_050875085.1 Prevotella sp.
CTCTCAAGAGCAAGAACGAGGTTATCGCAGATATCGTGGCATTGCTGCAGTCTCCTGCAAAGAACGTTGTTTCTGCTCTCCAGTCAGGCGCAAACACTATTCACGGTGTGCTTAAGACTTTGGGCGAGCGTCCTGAATAATTCAACTCCAAGTCACAAAACATTAATATTAAAAACAATTAAAATTTAAGAATAAAATGGCAGATATCAAAGCTATTGCTGAAGAATTGGTAAATCTTACAGTAAAGGAAGTAAATGAGTTGGCAACAGTCCTCAAGGACGAGTATGGCATCGAGCCTGCTGCTGCAGCTGTAGCTGTAGCTGCTGGTCCTGCAGCTGGTGCAGCTGCAGCTGAGGAGAAGACATCTTTCGATGTTATCCTCGCTGAGGTTGGTGGCGCTAAGCTCCAGGTAGTAAAGGCAGTTAAGGAAGCTTGCGGTCTTGGCTTGAAGGAAGCTAAGGATCTCGTAGACGGCGCTCCTGCTAAGATCAAGGAAGGCATCTCTAAGGAAGAGGCTGAGAACTTGAAGAAGGCTATCGAGGAAGCTGGTGCTAAGGTAGAGGTTAAGTAATCTCGACCATTACATTGCAAAAAAATTAATATGGTTAGGATCTTCCAAGTAGGCGGGTCCTAACCTTTTTGTGTCTTTTCACATTATATTGTTTTTATCACCCTATAAATTCTTCTGATGGCTTCAAAAATTGTTGATAATAGAGTAAATTTTGCCAGCGTCCATAATCCGTTGCCATATCCGGATTTTCTCGATGTGCAGTTAAAGTCTTTCAAGGACTTCTTACAGTTGGATACTCCGCCTGAGGAACGCAAGAATGACGGTTTGTATAAGGTGTTCTCAGAGAACTTCCCTATCACCGACACACGTAACAATTTCGTTCTTGAGTTCTTGGATTACTATATTGACCCGCCCCGCTACTCGATTGACGAGTGCCTTGAGCGTGGTCTGACTTATAGCGTACCCTTGAAGGCTAAGATGAAACTCTACTGTACGGATCCTGACCACGAGGACTTCGGCACATTCATCCAGGACGTTTTCCTTGGCACAATCCCATACATGACTGCCAACGGCACATTCGTGATCAACGGTGCCGAGCGCGTTGTCGTTTCACAGTTGCACCGCTCTCCGGGCGTGTTCTTCGGACAGGGCGTTCACGCCAACGGCACTGTGCTCTACTCGGCTCGTATCATCCCGTTCAAGGGTTCATGGATTGAGTTTGCTACCGACATCAACAACGTTATGTATGCCTACATCGACCGCAAGAAGAAGTTGCCAGTTACAACTCTTCTCCGCGCCATGGGCTACGAGCAGGACAAGGATATCCTCCAGATATTCGACCTTGCCGAGGAGATGAAGGTCAACAAGAAGAACATGAAGGCTGCCATCGGCCGCAAGCTCGCCGCACGCGTGCTCAAGTCATGGAACGAGGACTTTGTCGACGAGGATACGGGCGAGGTTGTTTCAATCGAGCGCAACGAGGTGATCATGGAGCGTGAGACTGAGCTTACTGAGGACAACATCGACGAGATTCTCGAGTCGGGTGCCCAGTCAATCCTCCTCCACAAGGACGCCGAGGCTGCCAACAAGTATGCCATCATCTTCAACACTCTCGCCAAAGACCCGTCTAACTCCGAGAAGGAGGCTGTGCTCTACATCTACCGCCAGCTCCGCAACGCCGACCCTGCCGACGACGCTTCGGCTCGTGAGGTGTTCCAGAACCTCTTCTTCTCCGACAAGCGTTATGACTTGGGCGAGGTGGGTCGCTACCGCATCAACAAGAAGCTCGGTCTTGACACCGACTCTGACGTGCGCGTGCTGACCAAGGATGACATCATCGAAATTATCAAGTATCTTATCCAGCTGGTTAACTCCAACGCCACTGTCGACGATATCGACCACCTGTCAAACCGTCGTGTACGCACCGTCGGCGAGCAGTTGTCTAACCAGTTCTCTATAGGTCTGGCACGTATGAGCCGCACTATCCGCGAACGCATGAACGTGCGCGACAACGAGGTGTTCCAGCCTACCGACCTTATCAACGCCAAGACTATCTCAAGCGTTGTAAGCTCGTTCTTCGGAACCAACCCTCTGTCGCAGTTCATGGACCAGACCAACCCGCTTGCCGAGGTAACTCACAAGCGTCGTCTCTCAGCCCTTGGCCCTGGCGGTCTTTCACGTGAGCGCGCAGGCTTCGAGGTTCGAGACGTTCACTATACACACTACGGTCGTCTGTGTCCTATCGAGAGTCCTGAGGGTCCGAACATCGGTCTTATCTCTTCTCTCTGTGTGTATGCTACCATTAACGAGCTTGGCTTCATCGCCACTCCATACCGCAAGGTTAAGGATTCTGTAGTTGACCTCGACAACAACGATGTTGTTTACCTCACCGCTGAGGAAGAGGAGAACCACGTGATTGGCCAGGGTAACGCTCCGCTCCGCGAGGACGGAACATTTATCCGCGACTACGTGAAGTGCCGCCAGAACGCTGAGTTCCCGGTAGTGCCGCCTTCAGAGGTTGACCTCATGGACGTGTCGCCGCAGCAGATCGCATCTGTGTCGGCTGGCCTTATCCCGTTCTTGGAGCACGACGACGGTCACCGCGCGCTCATGGGATGTAACATGATGCGCCAGGCAGTGCCATTGCTCCACAACGACGCGCCTATCGTGGGTACCGGTCTTGAGAAGCAGGTGTGCGAGGACTCTCGCACCATGATTACCGCCGAGGGTGAGGGTGTTATAGAATATGTGGACGCCACAACAATCCGCATCCTCTACGACCGCACCGATGACGAGGAGTTCGTAAGCTTCGAGCCGGCTCTCAAGGAATACCGCATTCCTAAGTTCCGCCGCACCAACCAGAACATGACCATCGACCTCCGCCCGATCTGCAACAAGGGTCAGCGCGTGAAGAAGGGCGACATCCTCACCGAGGGCTACGCCACAGAGAATGGCGAGCTTGCTCTTGGCCGCAACCTCCTTGTGGCTTACATGCCGTGGAAGGGTTACAACTACGAGGATGCTATCGTGCTCTCAGAGCGTATGGTGCGCGACGACGTGCTCACATCTGTTCACGTTGACGAGTACTCTCTCGACGTGCGCGAGACAAAGCGCGGTCTTGAGGAGTTCACAAGCGATATTCCTAACGTGTCAGAGGAAGCCACAAAGGACCTCGACGACAATGGTATCGTTCGTGTGGGTGCCCGCATCGAGCCGGGTGACATCCTTATCGGTAAGATCTCACCTAAGGGCGAGAGCGATCCTTCACCAGAGGAGAAGCTTCTCCGCGCCATCTTCGGCGACAAGGCCGGTGACGTTAAGGACTCTTCTTTGAAGGCCAACCCGTCGTTGAGCGGTGTCGTGATCGACAAGAAGCTCTTCGCACGTGCCGTGAAGACACGCGAGTCGAAGAAGCAGGACAAGGTGATTCTCGCCAAGATTGACGAGGAGTACGAGGCAAAGAACGATGACTTGAAGGACATTCTCGTCGACAAGCTCCTCACCCTCACCGAGGGCAAGGCTTGCATGGGCGTGAAGGACTACTCAGGTGCCGAGATCATCACAAAGGGCACCAAGTTCACAACCACAATGTTGAAGAACCTTGAGTACGACGGCATACAGTCGAACGACTGGACCGACGACGAGCACGCCAACAAGCTCATCTCGAAGCTCATCATGAACTATATCCGCAAGTACAAGTTGCTCGACGCAGAGTTGAAGCGCAAGAAGTTCGCCATCACAATCGGCGACGAGTTGCCTTCAGGCATCCTGCAGATGGCTAAGGTATATGTTGCCAAGAAGCGTAAGATTGGCGTGGGTGACAAACTCGCCGGCCGTCACGGTAACAAGGGTATCGTTTCGAAGATTGTGCGCATGGAGGATATGCCGTTCCTTGAGGACGGTCGTCCAGTCGACTTGGTATTGAACCCTCTGGGTGTGCCTTCTCGTATGAACCTCGGTCAGATATTCGAGGCCATCCTCGGTGCTGCCGGCCGCAAGCTCGGAGTGAAGTTCGCTACTCCCATCTTCGACGGTGCTCACCTTGAGGACCTCTCAGAGTGGACCGACAAGGCAGGTCTGCCGCACCTCTGCTCTACCCACCTCTACGATGGCGAGACAGGCGAGCGCTTCGACCAGCCGGCTACCGTTGGTGTGACCTACTTCTTGAAGCTCGGCCACATGGTTGAGGACAAGATGCACGCACGTTCAATCGGTCCGTACTCACTCATCACCCAGCAGCCACTTGGTGGTAAGGCACAGTTCGGTGGTCAGCGTTTCGGAGAGATGGAGGTTTGGGCTATCGAGGCATTCGGTGCAAGCCACGTACTTCAGGAGATTCTGACAATCAAGTCCGATGATACCGTTGGCCGCTCGAAGGCTTACGAGGCTATCGTCAAGGGCGACCCAATGCCTACACCGGGCATACCGGAGTCACTCAACGTGCTCCTGCACGAGCTCCGTGGTCTTGGTCTGAGCATCAAACTCGATTAATCCGAACATCCCAAAACTATAGATATATATGGCTTTCAAGAAAGATACAAAAGTTAAGAATAATTTCACGAAGATCACCATCGGTCTTGCCTCTCCTGAGGAGATCCTGGAAAATTCGTATGGCGAGGTTACAAAGCCTGAAACCATCAACTACCGTACTTACAAGCCGGAACGCGACGGCCTCTTCTGCGAGCGCATCTTCGGTCCGACACGTGACTACGAGTGCGCCTGCGGCAAGTACAAGCGTATACGCTACAAGGGCATCGTCTGCGACCGATGCGGTGTTGAGGTGACTGAGAAGAAGGTGCGCCGTGAGCGCAGCGGACACATCGAACTCGTTGTGCCGGTGGCTCACATCTGGTACTTCCGCTCTCTGCCTAACAAGATTGGCTACCTCCTCGGTATGCCTACCAAGAAGCTCGACCAGGTGATATACTATGAGAAGTATGTAGTTATCCAGCCGGGTGCTCTCCAGGGTCGTACCGACTCTGAGGGCCTTGAGCTTAACGGCTCACACAAGATGGACCTCCTCTCCGAAGAGGAATATATGGACATCATCGACAACAAGCTCGGTTCCGACAACGACTATCTCGACGACAGCGACCCTAACAAGTTCATCGCAAAGATGGGTGCAGAGGCTGTCTACGACCTTCTCGCCAACCTCGACCTTGACTCTCTGTCTTACGAGCTCCGCGACCGCGCCAACAACGACTCTTCGCAGCAGCGCAAGACCGAGGCTCTGAAGCGTCTGCAGGTGGTGGAGGCATTCCGCAGCTCAAGGGGCGTTAACCGTCCAGAGTGGATGATCATGAAGATTATTCCGGTCATCCCGCCAGAACTCCGTCCGCTCGTTCCTCTGGATGGCGGCCGTTTCGCAACATCCGACCTCAACGACCTCTACCGTCGTGTAATCATCCGCAACAACCGTTTGAAGCGACTCGTTGAGATCAAGGCTCCTGAGGTGATTCTCCGCAACGAGAAGCGTATGCTCCAGGAGGCTGTCGACAGCCTCTTCGACAACTCGCGCAAGTCGAGTGCCGTGAAGAGCGACGCCAACCGTCCGTTGAAGTCACTCTCCGACTCACTCAAGGGTAAGCAGGGACGTTTCCGTCAGAACCTCCTCGGTAAGCGTGTTGACTACTCTGCACGTTCGGTTATCGTTGTAGGTCCTGAGTTGAAGATGGGTGAGTGCGGTCTGCCGAAACTCATGGCAGCCGAGCTCTACAAGCCGTTCATCATCCGCAAGCTCATCGAGCGCGGAATCGTGAAGACCGTGAAGAGCGCCAAGAAGATTGTTGACCGCCGCGAACCGGTGATTTGGGATATTCTTGAGAACGTAATGAAGGGTCACCCGGTAATGTTGAACCGTGCCCCGACACTTCACCGTCTCGGTATCCAGGCATTCCAGCCGAAGCTCATCGAGGGCAAGGCTATCCAGCTCCACCCGCTCGCATGTACCGCGTTCAACGCCGACTTCGACGGTGACCAGATGGCTGTTCACCTCCCGCTCAGCAACGAGGCTGTTCTGGAGGCACAGATATTGATGCTTCAGAGCCACAACATCCTCAACCCTGCCAACGGTGCTCCTATCACAGTGCCTTCGCAGGATATGGTGCTCGGTCTCTACTACATCACCAAGATTCGTCCGGGTGCCAAGGGCGAGGGCTTGACCTTCTACGGCGACGAGGAAGCTCTCATCGCCAACAACGAGGGCAAGTGCGACCTCCACGCCCAGGTGAAGGTTGTTGTCAACGACCTTGTTGACGGCAAGATTCAGAAGCGCATGGTTGAGACAACCGTTGGTCGTGTTATCGTGAACCAGATTATCCCTGAGGAGGTTGGCTTCTTCAACGACGTCATCTCTAAGAAGACACTGCGTGGACTCATCTCCAACGTAATCAAGGCTGTCGGTATGGCACGCGCCTGCGAGTTCCTTGACGGAATCAAGAACCTCGGTTACCGCATGGCTTACGTTGCCGGTCTTTCGTTCAACCTTGACGACATCATCATCCCGCCAGAAAAGCAGGAAATCGTTGACCGTGGCCAGGCTGAGGTTCGTGCCATCGAGGACAACTACAACATGGGCTTCATCACTGAGAACGAGCGCTACAACCAGGTTATCGATACTTGGACCCACGTGAACAACGACCTCGCCAATATCCTTATGAAGGAGATGACCGAGGCGGACCAGGGTTTCAACGCCGTATTCATGATGCTCGACTCCGGTGCCCGTGGTTCTAAGGACCAGATCAAGCAGCTCTCCGGTATGCGTGGTCTTATGGCAAAGCCTATGAAGGCAGGTGCCGAGGGACACCAGATCATCGAGAACCCTATTATCTCGAACTTTAAGGAAGGTATGTCAGTGCTCGAGTACTTCATCGCGTCGCACGGTGCCCGTAAGGGTCTTGCCGATACCGCTATGAAGACAGCCGACGCCGGTTACCTTACACGTCGTCTTGTTGACGTGTCACACGACGTTATCATATCAGAGGAAGACTGCGGTACACTCCGCGGACTCGTCTGCACCGCTCTCAAGAACGGCGACGAGGTTATTTCTTCTCTTGAGGAGCGCATCCTCGGTCGTGTGTCTGTTCACGATATCATCCATCCGTCAACCGGCGAGATTCTCGTTCATGCCGGTGAGGAAATCACAGAGCCTATCGCAAAGGCAATCGAGGAGTCACCTATCGAGAGCGTCGAGATTCGTTCTGTGCTCACCTGCGAGAGCAAGAAGGGTGTCTGCATGAAGTGCTACGGCCGCAACCTTGCAACACAGCGCATGGTTCAGCTCGGCGAGGCTGTCGGTGTCATCGCTGCACAGGCTATCGGTGAGCCGGGTACACAGCTTACCCTCCGTACGTTCCACGCCGGTGGTGTGGCTGGTAACGCAGCCGCCAACGCTTCAATCACTGTCAAGAACGATTGTAAGCTCCACTTCGAGGATCTTCGTGTCGTTCCGTTCACCGAGAACGACGGTGAGAAGGATGTCGACTGCCAGATGGTTGTCAGCCGTCTGTCTGAGGTTCACTTCGTTGACCCTCACACCGACATCACGCTCGCTACACAGAACGTGCCTTACGGTTCTTCACTCTACTTCAAGGAGGGTGACCTTGTGAAGAAGGGCGACCTCATCGCCAAGTGGGACCCGTTCAACGCTGTCATCGTCACGGAGTATGCAGGTACACTGCGCTTCAACGACGTTATAGAGGGCGTTACCTACCGTGCCGAGACCGACGAGGCAACAGGTCTTACCGAGAAGATTATCACCGACTCTAAGGACAAGTCGAAGGTTCCGACCTGCGATGTGCTCGACAGAAATGGTGAAATCATCGGTACCTACAACTTCCCGGTGGGTGGTCACGTTGTCTGCGAGGACGGCCAGACCGTCAAGACTGGTACAACACTTGTGAAGATTCCGCGTGCTGCTGGTTCGGCAGGCGATATCACCGGTGGTCTTCCACGTGTTACCGAGCTGTTCGAGGCCCGCAACCCGTCCAACCCAGCTGTCGTATCGGAAATCGACGGTGAGGTTACAATGGGTAAGGTTAAGCGTGGCAACCGTGAGATCATCGTTACTTCTAAGACTGGCGACCAGCGCAAGTATCTCGTATCGCTCTCCAAGCAGATTCTTGTTCAGGAGCACGATGCCGTTCGCGCCGGCACTCCGCTTTCCGACGGTGTCATCACCCCGGGCGACATCCTCGCCATCAAGGGTCCTACAGCCGTTCAGGAGTACATCGTCAACGAGGTTCAGGACGTTTACCGTCTGCAGGGTGTGAAGATCAACGACAAGCACTTCGAGATCATTGTCCGTCAGATGATGCGCAAGGTACGCATCGACGAGCCGGGCGACACAACGTTCCTGGAGCAGGAGATGGTCGACAAGCTCGACTTCGCCGAGGAGAACGACCGCATCTGGGGCAAGAAGTATGTTACCGACGCGGGTGACTCCGACGTGCTCAAGGTTGGTCAGATCGTTTCTGCCCGCAAGCTGCGCGACGAGAACTCAAGCCTCAAGCGCCGTGACCTCCGTCTCGTTCAGGTGCGCGACACCATCCCTGCAACATCTACTCAGATTCTCCAGGGTATTACCCGCGCCGCTCTCCAGACCAAGAGCTTCATCTCGGCTGCTTCGTTCCAGGAGACAACCAAGGTGCTCAACGAGGCTGCCATCCGCGGCAAGGTGGATTACCTTGAGGGCATGAAGGAGAACGTTATCTCCGGTCACCTCATCCCGGCAGGTACCGGTCTTCGCCAGTGGGAGAAGATCATCGTCGGTTCAAAGGAAGAGTACGACCGTATGCAGGCCAACCGCCGCAACGTGACCGACTACTCCAACCAGGCTGACGCCACTCCGGCTGAGTAATAAAGACTCATAAGCGGTTGCTTATCCGTGGCGGAGGTCTCCGGCCTCCGCTGCAACCGGCAGTCATTGCCAAGCATCAGCACCGCTTCACTTATATAAAAAACGCTGCAAGCGATTCTCCTCAGTGAGATTGCTTGCAGCGTTTTTTTTTGTTTTAAGTATAATCGCTTTTTTTGTTTCTTTCTAATATTCTCCCCTTACCATGTCTCTCGACAGTTGTATGTATTTGGCGCAGCCGCGCACCCCCGTGACATAATAATAGCTTGCCAGTTTGTCGCTGAACTGGCGCACGAAAGCCTCGCGTATGCGGGCACATTTCTCGTTGATGGAGTTCGACAGCGGGTTGGTGACAGCCTCGATGCTTGCCTGCAGCTTGTCGGGAGTGAGTGGCGGAAGCGAAGAACGTCGGCGCACGTCGGCATAAATCTGTGCAAGTTCCTGCCGGTAGTCGGGCAGATATTTGAAGAGTATGCCTTCCGGGTGGCGCAGGAAGAGGAAGAACACCGCCTTGGGCAGCGGCTCCATGCGTATCTCAATGTTGTTGTAGCCAGGCAGGAACAGTCGGCAGTCCTCCCCGATGTTGAGCACACTGAGCCGTGGCTTTGATTTCACGAGTTCGTCGAGCACCCATTGGCTCACGCCGTTCACGCGGAGTTTCTCAATACGTTCTCGCACTTCGTCGATGAGTTTTTTAGTCTCGAGGTCGAAGCACAGGTCGGATTGTGTGAGCCTGTCGCCGTCTTGATCCCTCAGTTCACTCTCATCCTCAAGCATGTCTGTATTGCAACAGCGGATGTCGTCGCATGACTTCGGCTTCCAATGCGGCTTCAGACCATGCTTTTCGCGTATTCGTGCCACCGATTGGTCTGTGTGCTGGTAGAGGTCGAACAGCGCGTCAATCATCGTGTCGCCATCATTCACCGTGTCACAATGCACCTCGCAGAAAATGAACACCTGTTTATCGTCGCTTCTTGTGCGTTCTACCTTCATGAACCCAGCATGGAAGTCATCGCTGAAGTCGAGATGTTGCAAAAGCATGTCACTGTTGAATTTTGGTCTAAATGGACCGCAGTAAAGCCAAGGCGCGTTATACCTTAACACGTCATCGTATTCGTCCATCAAGTCCATACAGCGTATCAGTTGTATGTTGCCCGTGTCATCGTACATGTCGTGCAGTCGTTGTTCTATGACATCCGCCTTGTCGCGCACGATTTTGCGCATGGTGGCATCGGGCCATCTCTCGACGTATATCAGTCCGTTGAAATCTTTGAGAAAGTACGGCAGTGTCTTCACCGTTGGGTGTATTACTTTTTTTCGTAGTTTAATATTGTATGCCATGCGAATTGTTTTGGTTGTAAAATGCGTGCTAAGTTAGTCAAAAATCTCCATACTGCCTAATCATTCGTGCTCCACAAGGCTTGTGGATGAAAATTACGCACGGTTTCCGACAGAAATGTTTATTTTTGCCGTTGGATATTCACACAACCAATTAAACATTCAAGATAGAAGTGCACAGTTTTAGCATATAGAATATCCCTCCCGAGGAGGTGCAGACATTCTTGAAGCGTAGCGGAAAGGTTGTCTGCACCTCCTCGGGAGGCAAAAAGACCACCAGCAATACAAATAACAAAACAGGGAGACCGCTGTCTCCCAAAGATTAAGTAATTTTGTATTGCTTTATGTACAAACACTTAACCCGTGAGCAAAGATACGCAATTTATC
>JBNMLZ010000071.1:0-10530 GCA_050875085.1 Prevotella sp.
AGGCAAGACGATGGTGAACGTGGGCAAGATGAGCCGCGCCGACCTCGCGCAGCTCACGGCACAGCGCGCACAAGACGAATACAACATCGTGGAGGCTGAGAGCAACCTGCGCAACTACAAGCGACAGCTCAAGCAACTGCTACAGATTGCCGACGACGAGGAGTTTGACGTAGCCATTCCTTCTACCACCGACGACATGGCTCTCGCAAATGTGCCGGCCCTCAACGATGTATATACAGCCTCGCTTGAGCAGCGACCTGAAATAAAGAACGCTAAACTCGGCGTGGAGAGCAGCGACCTGAGCATGAAGATTGCCAAGGCAGGAAAGATGCCTACCATCGGACTGAACGCCGGACTGTCGACCAGCACAACATCCATGAGCAACAACGCATGGGGCAGCCAGCTGAAGAACAACTTCACTTTCGGTGGCGGCGTGACGGTGAGCATACCGCTCTTCGACAACCGACAGACAAAGACAGCCGTGAACAAGGCGATGATTCAGAAGCAGAACTATCTGCTCGACCTCCAGGACAAGCAGACAACGCTCTACTCCACCATCGAGAACTACTGGCTGCAGGCTGTCACCAACCAGAATAAGTTCAAGGCCGCACACGTGTCTACAGAAAGCGCGCAGGCAAGCTACGAACTGCTGTCGGAACAGTTTAAGCAGGGATTGAAGAACACTATAGAACTGATGACAGGAAAGACCAACCTGCTCCAGGCACAACAGAATGAGCTGCAAAGCAAGTACTTGGCTATTCTGAACCTGAACATGCTGGAGTTCTATAAGACGGGGGAGATAAAGTAAAAAAGCCCTACCCCAGCCCCCTCCCAGACTGGGGAGGGGAGTAATAAGCTTTGCTGGGGGGCTGTATACTACTGGCACTTGGAACGGCGGACTCCTGTCCGCCGACACGTTGCATAAGTAATTTCAAATCAAGAGAGAATAATTTAAATAGTAACGAAGCCTGACATTCCACTTCCCTCCATACCAGGGAGGGGCGAGGGGAAGAGGCTTTCAGAGAGAGATTATGAAAAAATTAAGTAAGGTATGGCTATTGGTGGCAGTTGTCATCGTGATAGCCATTGCCGTCTGGGCAATGTCGGGCGGCAAGAAAGAACAGCAAATTTCGTTTGACACTGAGGCTGTGGCTCCTGCCAACATCCAAAACAGCATCACTGCCACGGGCACAATCGAGCCTGTGACATCGGTGACGGTGGGTACGCAGGTGAGCGGCATCGTGAGCAAGTTGTACGTCGACTACAACTCAGTGGTGAAGAAGGGCCAGGTGATTGCCGAGCTTGACAAGACCAACCTCATGAGCCAGCTCAACACCGCCAAGGCACAGCTTGCCACAGCACAGAGCCAGCTCAACTACCAAACCACCAACCTCAACCGCTACAAGACTCTTTATCAGAAAGGACTCGTGGCTGCCGATGAGTACGACAACGCACAGTTGAGCTACAAACAGGCCAAGGAGCAGGTGGCTTCTGCCAAGGAGGAGGTGCAGCGCGCACAGACCAACCTCGGATATGCCACAATCACATCACCTATCGACGGCGTGGTGCTCTCAAAGTCGGTTGAGGAAGGACAGACCGTGGCTGCAAGCTTCTCCACGCCAGAACTCTTCACCATCGCGCAGGACCTGACCAACATGCAGGTAGTGGCCGACGTTGACGAGGCTGACATAGGCGACGTGAAGGTTGGCGAGCGCGTGTCGTTCACAGTAGACGCATACCCCGACGACACTTTCGAGGGTACCGTGAAGCAGGTGCGCCAGGAGGCGACGACAACCAACAATGTCGTGACCTATGAGGTGGTAATCTCCGCTCCTAATGCCGACCTTAAACTGAAACCGGGTCTTACAGCCAACGTGACCATATTCACAGCCGAGCGCAAGGGTGTGCTCTCCGTTGTGTCTAAGGCCCTGCGCTTCACTCCGCAGAAGGAGACTGTGGGCAAGATGAAGATTGTCGACCAAACTGGCAACGCGAAGAACAAGGTGTGGACCATCGAGGCTGGCAGCATCGTGGCACACAAGGTGAACATCGGCATGACCGACGGCACACACACGCAGATTCTCAACGGTATACCTGCCGGAACGAAGGTTGTGACGGGACTCAGTGTGACTGGCGGCGACGATGATGACGCACAGGCTAACGCCGGAGGCGAGAGCAGCCCGTTTGCGCCAGGCCCTCCGGGAAAGAAGAAGTAAAGCCAGTCCGCCGCAAAGCTGCTTCAGCATTTTCCAGTACAAGTATTATAATTTAGAGAGAAATAAAAATAACAACAATAATATAATAATGATGTCTCACATTCTACTCCCCTCCCTTTTGGGGGAGGGGTTGTGGGTGGGGCTTTAATATTATGGACGAAAAGAAAGTAGTAATAGAACTCGACAACGTGAAGCGCGACTTCGTCGTAGGCGACGAGACGGTGCATGCGCTGCGCGGAGTGTCGTTCAAGATATACGAGGGTGAGTTTGTCACCATCATGGGTAAGTCGGGTTCTGGCAAGTCGACTCTGCTCAACCAGCTCGGATGCCTCGACACGCCAAGCTCGGGTGAGTATTATCTGGATGGAGTGTCGGTAAGAAAGATGTCGAAGTCGCAACGCGCCGTGCTGCGCAACCGCAAGATTGGATTCATATTCCAGAACTACAACCTCTTGCCAAAGACCACAAGCGTCGAGAACGTGGAACTGCCGCTCATGTACAATCCTGACATCAGCGCCAAGGAACGCGAGGAGCGTGCAATCAAGGCTCTGCAGGCTGTGGGACTGGGCGAACGGCTCTACCACAAGTCAAACCAGATGTCGGGCGGACAGATGCAGCGCGTCGCAATAGCACGCGCACTGGTGAACGATCCGGCTGTGATTCTTGCTGACGAGGCTACGGGTAATCTCGACACACGCACGTCGTTTGAAATCCTTATCCTCTTCCAGAAACTCCACGCCGCCGGACGCACCATCATCTTCGTGACCCACAACCCCGACATCGCCAACTACTCCTCACGCAACATCATGCTGCGTGACGGTCATGTGATAAGCGACGAGTATAACCACAACATCCTGTCGGCAGCCGACGGACTGGCCGCACTGCCGCCAAACTCAGACGAGTAAAACAATATGAACTACAGCAACTTATTCAAAATAGCCATACGCGCAATATTCGCCAACAAATTGCGCTCCTTCCTCACCGCACTCGGCATCATAATCGGTGTGGCTTCGGTCATCACGATGCTTGCCATCGGTCAAGGCTCGAAGAAGAGCATACAGGCGAACATCGCCGAGATGGGCTCAAACATGATTATGATTAGCCCGGGTGCCGACAGGCGCGGACCGGGCGGAGTACGCCAGGATGCATCATCAATGGAGACGCTGAAGATGAACGACTACCAGACCATCAAGGACGAGTGCAACTTCATCAAGGGCATCAGCCCGACGGTGAACAGCAGCGGACAATGGATTTACGGCAACAACAACACGCCGTCGACCATCTACGGCGTGAACCAGGACTATCTCGACATCCGCCAGTTGTCGGTTGACGAGGGGGAGATGTTCACCGATGCCGACATAAAGGCAAGCTCGAAGGTGTGCATACTCGGACAAACTGTTGTGGACAACCTCTTCCCCGACGGCTCCGATCCCGTCGGCAAGGTGGTGCGCTTCAACTCAATACCGTTCCGCGTGATTGGCGTGCTGAAGAAAAAGGGCTACAACTCAATGGGCATGGACCAGGACGACCTTGTGCTCGCTCCATACACAACGGTCATGAAGCGTATTCTCGCACAGACTTATCTTGGCGGTATCACCTGTTCGGCAATCACCGAGGGTCTCACCGACAAGGCAATCGACGAGATTACAACCATCCTCCGCCGCAACCACAAGCTGAAGGATGCCACCGACACTCAGGATGCCGATGACGACGACTTCAACATCCGCTCGCAGGAAGAGCTTGCAAGCATGATGAACTCCACAACCGACATGATGACAATCCTGCTTGGTTGCGTTGCCGGCATATCACTAATCGTGGGTGGCATAGGCATCATGAACATCATGTATGTGAGCGTGACGGAACGCACGCGTGAGATTGGTCTTCGCATGAGCGTAGGCGCACGTGGCGTTGACATACTCAACCAGTTCCTCATCGAGGCAATACTGCTCAGCGTGACTGGCGGACTCATCGGTGTGGCTCTTGGCGTGGGCGCGTCATACGCCGTGAAACTCATCGCACACTGGCCTATCTACATACAGCCATGGAGCATAATAATGAGCTTCGCCGTATGTACATTCACCGGAGTGTTCTTCGGATGGTATCCGGCAAAGAAAGCCGCACAACTCGACCCAATCGAGGCGATTAGGTATGAATAGGAAAAGGAGTTAGAGAAGTTAAAGAAGTTAAAGCCATTGCTTTTTATTGCATCAAAGCAATGGAAAATATCCAAGAAAAAAATGCATACGGCTTTAACTTCTCTAAATTCTTTAACTCCTTTCTGACTCCTTTCTAACTTCTTTAAATTCTTTAACTCCTTTCCTCTTCAGACCTCCAATATTTCCTCCGGCTTCTTCACCAACGTCTTAGCCCCGTGCTCCAGCAGGAATTCCTTGTCTCTGAACCCCCACAGCACACTTATGCACGGCATTCCAGAGTTTTTCGCCGTGTCTATATCCACATCACTGTCGCCGATATACACAGCCCCGTCTGCCGTCACGCCAAGCTGCCGCATGGCCTCAATCACCGTGTCGGGAGCCGGTTTTTTGCGTATGTCCTCGCGCTCGCCGATTGCCACAGGCACAAGTGAACCAAAGAAATGGCGACAGAGTTCCTGCGTGGCAGCATAGAACTTGTTGCTCACTACAGCCACCTTCTTGCCACGGCGCTGCAATTCGGCAAGAAGTTCCATCACGCCGTCGTAAGGCTTTGTGGTGTCGAGATTATGCTGCATGTAGTGCTGGCGGAAATCTGCGTAAGTCTTGTCAAAAGCCGGGTTCTGCAATCCGTCAGGTATGGCACGCTCCATGAGTTTCTTCACGCCATTGCCTACAAAGCGGCGAACCTCGTCAATGGTGCGCTCAGGCATACCATTCGTGCGCAGCGCATAGTTACAACTTGCGGCAAGATCGCCGAGCGTGGACAGAAGGGTGCCGTCCAAATCAAAGATATAAGTGTTGTACATAATTATATGTGTGTTTTTATTTTCTTTTGTCTTTCTTTTGTCGCAGCGCGAAGTTACTGATATTTGTTTTAATACGTATAAAAAAAGCAAATATATTTTGCCGTAAATCTTAATTAAACTAACTTTGCAAGAAAATAAAGAACGCATAAAATACCACACACATCATGAAGAAAAACAAGAAAAGGAGATTTCTCATACCTGCGGGCATCTGCCTCGTGGTAATATTGGGAGTAATCTACTACTATTTCTTCGCCGCCATGCTGAAAGGTGGCGACACCAAGTATGTCTACATCGACAACGATGACACTATCGACTCCGTATACACAAAGCTGTCGGATGTGTCGAAAGCCAATGCCATGACCGGTTTCAAGACACTCGTGCGACACAGTAAATATGCCGACAACATACGCACTGGCCGCTACGCCGTGCGCCCCGGCGAAGGAGCTTTCGTCGTGTTCCGCCACATGAAGAACGGACTCCAGACTCCTGTCAACCTCGTGGTGCCATCAGTACGCACCATGGACCGGCTCGCCGCAGAACTGTCAAAGAAGCTCATGCTTAACAGCGCAACCATCTACCATGCACTTGCCGACGAAGCGACATGCCAGAAATACGGCTATGACACCGCAACCATCGCCGCCATGTTCATCCCAAACACGTATGACATCTACTGGAACGTGAGCACCGAGAAACTTCTCGACCGTATGCAGAAGGAGAACAAGAACTTCTGGAACAACGAGCGCACAGCAAAGGCACGCGCCATGAAACTGTCGCCTGTCGAGGTGAGCACACTGGCAAGCATCATCGACGAGGAAACCGCCAACAACGGCGAGAAGCCAATGGTTGCCGGAATGTACTACAACCGACTGATGCTGCGCAACGCTGAATATCCGAACGGAATGCCTCTGCAGGCCGACCCTACAATTAAGTTCGCATGGAAGCGATTCGACCTGAAACGCATCTACAACAATCTGCTGTCAATCAACAGCCCCTACAACACCTACAAGAACCCGGGACTGCCCCCTGGACCAATACGCATACCGTCGATAGCTGGTCTTGACGCCGTACTCAACCACGTGCACCACGACTATATATACATGTGCGCAAAAGAGGACTTCAGCGGTACACACAACTTCGCACGCACCTACGAAGAACACCTGCAGAACGCCAAGCGTTACAGCCAGGCCCTCAACCAAAGAGGAATAAAATAAGCGGAACAGACTCCAACAATCGGAACGGCGGACTCCCGTCCGCCGCCTATGCAAAAAAAAAACATAAAACGGAACGGCGGACTCCCGTCCGTCGCCTATGCAAAAAAAACACCCATAAAACGGAACGGCGGACTCCCGTCCGCCGCCTATGCAAAAAAAAACACCCATAAAACGGAACGGCGGACTCCCGTCCGCCGAACAACCCATATGCGGCGGAATGAGTCCGCCGTTCCCTTATAAAACAGCAAATGCCGGTTTCTTCGCAGAAACCGGCATTTTTATCAATAGGTATTAGTCTTCTTTCTTAAGGTAAAAAGATTGTATTCAGGATAACGCTACAAAGGTAACGCTTTCCTGTACAATACGCAAATCTTTTTATATGTTATACAGCATAATTCTAAGAAAAAAGACTCTTTTCTTCAAAATTTGTCAGACTCA
Source organism: Prevotella sp. (assembly GCA_050875085.1). Taxonomy (GTDB): domain Bacteria; phylum Bacteroidota; class Bacteroidia; order Bacteroidales; family Bacteroidaceae; genus Prevotella. Next base: position 6,828 of record JBNMLZ010000071.1, read on the forward strand.
AGGATGTCCCTGACGGTAAGTCTGGGATTATTCCTCGCATACCTGTCAACAATGACAGTGTATTTTGTGCAGAATACATTCTTGCCAAGCAATTTGTTCACCGTCCACATTATCTTACCCATGTGCAGATCGCGCTCATACTGCGTGCGGCTCTCGTGGTTCTTCAATGGAAACATGCTTAGAAGATAGAAACTCATGCAGTCGGGTACAATCAGGTCGCGTGTCATAAGCTTGCGCTGGTCGGCTGTGTAATAACGGCTATAGAGAGGATAATCCTTGCCAAGATACTTGTCAAGCGATATACCGATAGAGTTGTTGCCTATTATCACACTCTGGTCAAGCGAGCCAATCTGTGAATACACTATCGGCAACTTCATCGACGGACACATTTTCTGCAACTTCTTGAACGCGTCGCTGAACTGGCGGTTTATATCGTTCATGTTGGCATATTGCAGCTCGGCATCGGCAATGAGCGACTGCAAGATGGTGTCTTGATAGAAATTAAGAAACTTGCTGTTTATCTCTGGATCGTTCACTTCGCCTATCTTGAGCACGTCCTCAATCAAGGTGCGTGTCTCCATAGGATACTCTATGTTCATCTGCTGGAGTGCAGAAAAGTCACCCGTGGTGAGATAACGACTCTGCAGACGGTCATACCGCTGCACTTCAATGAGCGATGTCTGACCATCATCACCATATTGCTTCATCTTCAATTCACAGGCTGTAGAAATGAGGATTATGGCTGTCATTATTATAATATATATCTTTCTCACAATAGGCATTTTTCTAAATTGGTATGAAACGTTTCTTTTAACTGTTGCAAAAATACTAAAAAAGTTTTTAAACGGCAAGAAAATCAGCTAAAAAAGTTAAACGCAGTACAGTGAAGCGCAGTTAAATCTTTAAAAAAACAAAAAGAAGCTCCACACTTCCTACTGGAATGTGTGGAGCCCCTTTACATAATACCGCCACAGCAAGCTGTATGGCTTGCGCATCGGGTCGTCTGGCGTAACCCGTGAAGCCTGTATCGCCTTGCGGTCGGCCTCGAAATCCTTGCGCCATGCCTTGAACGCCCTCCTGCCGCGCACGACAGCCCGGAAGTCGCCCCAGTTCCTGTCGAGCAGCAACGACTTGAACGCCGCCACATAGTCAAGCCAAAACCTGACGCGCATCACATGGCGCAAATCGCGCTCTGGAAGGTTCTTGTAGAGCATAGTCAGGTTGTTGCGGAAGTTGAGATAGGTCTTCATTGGGTTTCCCTTTGGCAACGTGCCACCACCGACATGATAGACCACGCTCTGCGGAACACAGTAAATCTTGCGTCCAAGGTTGCACAGGCGCCAACATAGGTCAATCTCCTCGTTGTGGGCAAAGAAGCGGTCGTCGAATCCACCCACGCGCCAATAGTCCTCACGGCGTATCATAAGCGCCGCGCCTGTCGCCCAAAGCACCTGACACACATCATCATACTGTCCGTTGTCACGCTCCACGGTGTCGAATACCCTGCCTCGGCAGAATGGATAGCCATAGCGGTCGATAAAGCCGCCACTTGCCCCGGCATACTCAAACATGTCGCGCGAGTGCTCCGCCCTCAGCTTTGGCTGGCAAGCAGCGGCGTCGCTGTTGGCATCCATGAAGTCGACGAGCCTGTCCATCCAGCCGTTTGTCACCTCAACATCACTGTTTAGGAGCATATAGTATTCGTTGTCGACATGCTCCAAGGCACGGTTGTAGCCTCCGGCAAACCCATAGTTCTTGTCGAGCACTATCGTGCGGACATTTGGAAACTCCGTGCGGAGCAGTTCCATCGACTCATCTGTAGAGGCATTGTCGGCAACGATAATGTCGGCTATGTCGGCTGAGTGTTCCATAACGGAAGGAAGGAAACGGCGCATCATTTTGGTGCCGTTCCAGTTGAGTATTACGATTGCTACCTTTTTCACGCCTTACAGTTAAATTATTTCAGCCTTCAGTGCCGACTTGTCGTGGTTGAAGTCGCCAAGACGCACACGTATGAGCTGGTTGTCGTATTCTTCACGTGCATCACGCGGTGAAAGCTCCACACGCACGTAGTTCTTTGTAAACCCGTGCATGGCGCGTCCGCGCGACGCCTTTTCAAAAAGCACCTCCTGTTCTGTACCGATATATTTCTCGTAGAAGCCTATGCGCTTGTTCTCACTCATGTCGAGAAGACGCTTGCTGCGCTGTTTCTTGTCGGCATCGCTCACAATATATGGTATGCGCAAGGCCGCTGTACCTGGACGCTCGCTGTAAGGGAACACGTGCAACTGCGTAACATCCACCCCATCGAGGAAGTCGTAGCACTCCTCAAAGCATTCAGGTGTCTCGCCACGGCATCCCACCATTACGTCCACACCAATGAACGCATCTGGCATACGCTCCTTTATCAGCGCAATCTTATGGGCGAAGAGAGCCTTGTCGTAGCGGCGGTGCATCAGCTTTAGCACCTCGTCGCTGCCGCTCTGCAACGGCACGTGGAAGTGGGGCATGAATGCACGGCTTTGGGCACAATAGTCTATAAGCTCATCGCTGAGAAGGTCGGGCTCCATGCTGCTTATGCGATAGCGCTCGATGCCCTCCACGCCGTCGAGAGCCTTCACAAGGTCGAGGAAGCTCTCGCCTGTAGTCTTGCCGAAATCACCGATGTTCACCCCAGTGAGCACAATCTCCTTACCACCGTCGCGTGCCGCCTGCTCTGCCTGTGCCACAAGCGACGCTATGGTAGGATTGCGCGAGTTGCCGCGGGCGTAAGGAATGGTGCAATAAGTGCAATAGTAGTCGCACCCGTCCTGTACTTTAAGGAAGTAGCGTGTGCGGTTGCCGCGCGAACAAGACGGGGCAAACGACTTTATGTTTTTTGTCTTTACTGAGTAGAAACGGTGCAGTGCGTCATGACTTGCCGCTTCCTGTTGGTCGGCTTCCGACTCCTTGGCAGTCCATGCGTCGCTGAGAAACTGCACGAGATCGGCCTTCTCGTTGGAGCCGAGCACAAGGTCAACACCTTCAATCTTGCTCACCGTCTCCGACTCCAACTGGGCATAGCATCCTGTCACGGCAACAAACGCACCGGGATTCTGGCGCACCATGCGGTGTATGGCCTGTCGGCACTTGTGGTCGGCAACCTCCGTCACGGAGCATGTGTTTATCAGGCAGAGGTCTGCCTTTTCGCCTTCCTGTGCCGTCGTGACACCAAGTTCCTGTAGCATCTGTCCGAAAGTGGACGTTTCCGAGAAGTTGAGCTTGCAGCCAAGTGTGTAGTAGGCTGCCTTCTTATTTTGGAATACTGAAGTATTTATCATCGTCGTTTGTTATGGGATTGTTGTCTTCATACCTTATATTATATATAAGCGGATGCAAAGTTACAGAAATTTTTCTTTTGCACGCACACAATAAGAGGCAAAAACAACGTTTTTTTAGACCTGTAAAACACTCTTTAAAACATTAACATTTGTTTACAGTTTATAATCTATTGATTTACAATACTTTCCACACGGGTTACAAAAATGTCGAAAAAAAAACCTTAAAAGATTATTGCCGTATCAAAAAAATATATACCTTTGCAGTGTTTTAATAAACAAATGATTGTTTTACAGATTTAAAAAGCAAAGAAAATGAAGAAATTAGTTTTAATGTTCGTAGCTATCGCAGCTATCTCTTTCGCATCTTGTGGTAACAAAACAGC
>JBNMLZ010000072.1:0-10469 GCA_050875085.1 Prevotella sp.
CCTCCGACCAAACCAATAAAATTGTCGGAGGCGAGGGCGCCTCCTCTCCCAGTTATTTTATGTTTAACTATTCTTCCTGTAACTCCACACCGCCGCCACATTCATCAGCGTGGCTATTATGCCGAGCGCGAGCACCTGCCGCCACACACTCATGAAGTCGCCGCCGCGCACGAAGACTGTGCGTATGGCGTCGATGAAATAGTGCATCGGGTTGACATAAGTGGTGAGATAGGCCCAGTGGGGCATGGAACGCACTGGCGTGAAGAGTCCGCTGAGAAGCAACAGGCACACCACGCAAAACCACATCACAAATACCGCCTGCTGCATCGTGTCGTTGCAGTTGGACACGACGAGCCCCAAACCGCTGAATACGAGTGCGAGCAATATGGCGAGCAGATAGACCAAGCACAGCGATCCTGCCGACGTAATGCCGTAGACCGCCCATGCGAGGACGAAACACACGGTCATCACAACCATGGCAATAATCCAGTAAGGTATGAGTTTGGCGAGTATGAACTCCCATTTCTTGACTGGCGTGACGTTTATCGCCTCTATCGTGCCACTCTCCTTCTCGCCCACGATATTCAAGGCTGGCAGGAAGCCGCAGAGAAGCATGACAAGGATTGCCATGAGTGAGGGAATCATGAAGAGTTTGTAGTTAAGATGCTTGTTGTAGAGATAGAGCACGTTGGCGGCTGCGCGCGCCTGCCTGGAACCGTCGGAGCCTGATAGCCGCTGCACATACTCACTGACATGCTGCATAATGATGCTGCTCATGTAGGAGTTACCCATGCTGCCCTTCGTGCCGTTCACGGCGTTGGCTGCAACAAGCATCTGCGGACACTCACCACGGCGCAGACTGCGCTCGAAGTGCTGCGGAATCTCAACTATCACGTCTGCATCCGACCTTTCGACATCGGCAAGCGCCATGGCATAACTCTGGCGTTCGGCACCAAAGATAAAGTAGTCGCTGTGGGCGATGCGCTCCACAAGTTGTGTGGAGAGCGACGAACGGTCATTGTCAACCACGTCCACAACAATATTCCGTATCTCCATGTTCATCACCCACGGCATGACGCACATTATCATCACGGGGAAAATTAGGATAAGACGCGGCAGGAAGGCGTTGCGGCGGATTTGAAGAAACTCTTTCTGAAGTAAGTATTTTATTGGCATATGTCTCTATTTTTTATTCTACCAATCATTCCAATCGCTTTTTGAATTTAACCAATGCAATGGTGAGCAACACCACCGCCATTACAATGAGCACCGTCAGCTCATGCGCCACCTTGTCGATGCCAACACCCATTATCATCAGCTTGCGCATGGCAGAGATGTAGTAACGCGGAGGCATTATTGCGGCGATGCATTGCAGAATCTTTGGCATGCTCTCCACCGGGAACATCATGCCGCTGAGCAATATGCAGGGTAGCATAAGCATCATAGCCGAGGCAAGAAGAGCCACGAGCTGGGTGCGTGCCACAGTACTGATAAGCAGTCCCAACGACAACGCCACCATTATATAGATGCCCGACACAGCGACAATCCAAAATATGCTGCCAGCCAAAGGCACAAGAAGCACGTATTTAGATATGAGCAATATTGCAGAAAGTATTACGAAAGCAAGCACAAGATAAGGCACTGCCTTGGCAACGATTATCATCAGCGGACGCACCGGACTTACAAGCAGCACCTCCATCGTGCCGCGCTCCTTCTCGCGCACGATACTTATCGACGTCATCATGGCACAGACAAGCATCAACAGCATACCCATAATGCCCGGCACGAAGTTGTAGCAACTGCGCATTTGGGGGTTGTAGAGGAGCGTCGTACTGAGTGAGAATGGCAAAGACTTGCTGTCACCGCTCAGTATCCGCGAGGCGTAGTTGGCGTACATCTGTGCCATGTTCGGGTCGGCACCGTCGGTGATTATCTGCAGGCCGTCGCGACGCGAAGCATAGTCTTGGCTAAAAACAATGGCAATGTCGGCGCGTTGGTTGCGTATGAGGCGCTCAGCCTCACGAGGCGTTGGCACGTTGTAGAGAATGTTGAAGTACTCGTTGGCGCCAAGACGCTCAATGGCACGCTGCGTCTGATAGTCCTGCGACGAGGTGACGACAACAGTGCGAACGTTGCGCACGTCAGTGGAGATGGCGAAGCCGAAGAGCAACATCATCACCACAGGCATGCCGAAGAGTATGAGCATCGTGCGCTTGTCGCGCAGGATATGGCGCGCCTCCTTGAGGACGAAGGAGAAGAAGAGACGAAGCCCTACCCCCTCGCCGCCAAAGGCGGCTCTTGCCCCTCCCCGACTGGGGAGGGGAGTAGTATGTGTTGTTTGATCTGTGTTCATTTGTTTTGTTTATTGTCGGGTTGACTGGCGGGCGAGGAATGTAAACACGTGGTCGATGTCGGGTTGATGGAACTGGCGTTTCAGTTCATCGGGCGTACCCATTGCCTTGATTTTGCCGTCAACCATGATGGATATGCGGTCGCAATACTCCGCCTCGTCCATGTAGTGGGTGGTGACGAAGACTGTTATGCCTCGGTCGGCTGCGTCGTAGATGAGTTGCCAGAACTGGCGGCGCGTGGCTGGATCGACACCTCCCGTTGGTTCGTCGAGGAACACAATCTCGGGTTCGTGGAAGATGCTGACGGAGAACGCCAGCTTCTGTTTCCATCCAAGTGGAAGACTCGCAACGATGTCGTCACCATGGGCAGCGAAGTCGAGGCGCTGAAGCAGTTCGTCGGTCTTGCGGCGAATGTCGGCGTCGCGCATACCGTAGATTCCGGCAAAGAGACGGATATTCTCGCGCACGGTAAGGTCATCGTATAGCGCGAACTTCTGACTCATGTAGCCGATGTGACGCTTTATCTGCTCATACTCAGTGCGTATGTCACAACCCGCCACGCGACCGTCGCCACTCGTGGGTTGGTTCAACCCCGTGAGGATATGCATGGCCGTGGTCTTGCCGGCTCCGTTGGCGCCGAGGAAACCGAATATCTCGCCACGGCAAACCGTGAAAGAAATATCGTCGACGGCATGGAAGGAACCGAATGCCTTGACGAGATGGTTGACCTCGATAACGTTGTCGGAGACCTCCGCTACGGGAGATGATGTTTTCTTATGCTCGATGCCGGACGGATTGAAAATGTCGCGGAAGCGTTCGAGGATGATATCTGGCGTATCGATGCCCTTCACCTCGCCCTCTTGCAGGAAGGCGATGCGGTCGCAACGGCGCACCTCGTCGAGATATGGCGTGGCTACGATGATGGTCATGCCGCGCTGTTTCAGTTCGGCAAGCATCTGCCAGAACTCCTTGCGGCTTACGGGGTCGACACCTGTCGTTGGTTCGTCGAGCAAGAGCAGGCTCGGCTTGTGTACGAGGGCACACGAAAGGGCGAGTTTTTGCTTCATTCCTCCCGACAATGCCCCAGCACGACGCTTGCGGAACGGCTCTATCTGCGAATATATGGCCTTTATGTGGTCGTACTCGGCAGCGACTGTCGTGCCAAAAAGTGTGGCGAAAAAGTTGAGGTTTTCCTCAACAGAGAGGTCTTGGTAGAGCGAGAATTTGCCTGGCATGTAGCCAACCAGCTTGCGTATCTCCGTCATTCCACCCACGACATCATGGCCCGCAACCACGGCCGTGCCCTCGTCGGGCAAGAGCAGCGTGGCGAGGATGCGGAAGAGCGTGGTCTTGCCAGCCCCGTCAGGACCGATAAGGCCGAATATCTCGCCCTTGTCGACAGAGAACGACACGTTGCGGAGAGCCTGCACACGACCGTAGCGCTTGGAGATGCAGGAAAGCCTCACCCCCTCGCCGCCGCTGGCGGCTCTTGCCCCTCCCCGACAGGGGAGGGGAGTAGAATGTGCTGTTTGAGTATTCATTGCCATCATATTTAAGTTATCAATACCTTAAAACATTCATTCAAGATACTGTCCAATCAACGCATCTCACTCCCCTCCCCCGTCGGGGAGGGGCTGGGGGTGAGGCTTAGCCCCCCATACATTCCAATCTTGATATATCCGTCGTTCTTCACGGCAATCTTAACAGCATACACAAGGTCGGCACGTTCGTCGTCGGTGAGGATGGTCTTGGGCGTGAATTCCGATTTTGAGGAAATCCACGTCACACGCCCCGTGTACTCACGTTTTTCGCCGTCGCCGTAGTCGGCAAACACCTTTACTTGCTGGCCAATCTTCACATTCTTCAGTTGCAGCGACGTGACATAGGCACGCAGATATACATTCCTCATATCAGCCACCTTGAAGAGCGGTTTGCCAACAGCAGCAAACTCACCCTGCTCGACGTATTTCTCAAGCACCGTGCCGCTGATGGGCGACGATATATGACATTTGCGCAACTGGTCAGCCACCTGCAATTTCTGCACGTCGGTGGTTGACATCTGGGCATTGAGGCTGTTGGTTGACGTGCCGAGTTGGGAGAGCTGCGCCTCAAGCTGGCGTTCGAGCACCTGCACTTGGCTGCGTGCGTCGTCAAGCGTCTTGCGGTTGGCTGCGCCGTCCTTCACGAGCGCGGCAAAGCGGTTCATCTCCTCACGCGCCTTCTTCAACTGTTGGCGTGTGGCAGCCACCTGTGCCTGAGTGTCTGGACGCTGCGAAGCGTAGACAAGTTTCGTCGCGCCAATCTGACGCGCCTTCAGGTAGAGCTGCACCGTGTCGATGAGTCCCACCTGTCGCCCGGCGGCAATGGTGTCGCCATCGTTGAGATTAAAACTTAGAAGCGTGCCATTCTGCTCGGCAGACACGGTCACTTCTGTTGCCTCGAATGTGCCAGTGGCATCGTATTCTTTGTCACTTGAGCCGCAGGATGCAAGTGCAAGAGCGGCTAAAAGATATAAGTTGATATGTCTCATAATTCAGAACCATTCACATTTTTCAGTTTGTACATTTCTCTCAACAGCTCCACCTCATGCTGCGCCTTCTGTGCCCTCGCCATGCTAACGGCATTTATGTCGCGCACAAGTTCGTTGACACTCTCGGTGCCAAGTTCCACCTTACGGTCACTCTTGCTGCGTATGCTCTCGCGCAGTCGCACTATCTCCTCGTCCTTGGCAATCTGTCGGCGGAGCGAGGCGATAGTGCCATTCGACTCCTCGTTTTGAAGACGGTTGTTAAACAGGAACACATCGCGCTGCGAATCGTTCATCTGTCGCTGCAACTCTATCTTGCGGATGTCGTTCTTGCGGGTATACAAAGCCCCTATGTTCCACGACAGCGACACGCCTCCGGCAAGCACTCCGTTGTTCACCATGTCCGACATGCGGCTGTGAACCATGCCCAAGCCAAACAGGCTGACAGTTGGACGCAGTCGCGTGTCGAGTTGACGGCGCTGGGCATCAAGCAAAAGGTTCTGCGAGGCGTAATAGGAAAGTTCGGGGCGACCTTGTCCCCAAGCATCCTTTGACGTTGGACTCACTTCGGACGATGGTCGCACGAGCGTTGCCTCTGCTCCGAGATCCTTGCCAATGAGCACGCCAAGCATACGCAGATAAGACTGGCGTGAGGCTTCAAGGCCCTCCTTCTGTTGGTCGGCTTTCAGTGTTTCGACAAGTATTGCGTCGAGGTCGGTTTGGTTGGCAATGCCTCCACGCATCATGCTGCGCACGGTTTTCTCGCTTGTTGACAAGTCGTTGTGGAGCAGCGTGTTTTGCCGCAACTGTTCATCAAGCAATAGAATACCAAAGAACAGTTGCTCCACACGGTCGTTGATGGCGTACATCGTAACGTCAAGCTGTCGGCTCTGCACGTCGGCTTGCGCCGAGGCAACCCGTTTCTGTGCGGCAGTCTGTCCGCCATCGTACACGTTTTGGCGAACTATGACAGAGGCGTTCGCCATGTAGTTCTTCATGTCAAGGCCCATCTGTTCGGTGCGTTGGTTGGTCTTCACAATGTCGGTGAAGGCGTAGGCTCCTGCCGATGCACTCACCTGTGGCAGCCAAGCCTTAGCGGCGTTATCAAGCGTGTAGTCGCGCGACTGCTCCACCAGACTGTATTGGCGGATGGCAGGATAGTTGTCGTGAGCCATTTGGCGGCAGTCGGCGAGGGTGAGCGACTGGGCGAGTGCCGAGAGCGACAAACCCAAGGCGAGAGTAACGGATAAAAATCGTTTGTTCATTTGTCTTATTCATTATACGTAGCGGAGGTCTCCGGCCTCCGCAGCAAGCAAAGACTGATATTAATATATATTGTGGGTGCAGCGGAGGCCGGAGACCTCCGCCACGTTTTACAATTGCAAAGTTATCCTGTTTTTGCCGTTTTCCCGTTATCCTTTACATTCAAGAAATGTTCTTTTCGTTCGATTTACAAGCTTAATCATTGATTTTCTCGCAAATTTGCTTACCTTTGCATCACACATCGAACATTAAGAACATTCAACACTACAAAACGCCAATCCGCATGAAACAACCACAACGCCTCACCCTACAGAGTATGTTCAGCAGGCTCGGCAACGACTGCATAAGCCACGACAGCATATATTTCAACAACGGACTTGGCATTGCTCTCAACGCCAACCGGCTGCTTGAGAAATACGTATGCGCCGCGCACAGCCCATATCTGCTTGAGGACTACCGCATCGGCATCGTGAAAAACGGCAGCATACACGGCATAATCAATCTTCAGGAATACACCATCAAGGCAGGCAGCATGGTACTGATAACTCCCGGCACAATCGTTGAGCCGATACACATGAGTGACGACTTCCTCGTCATGGGCATCGGCATCCCCGAAGACCGATTCCACATCATCCATTCCGGTCACCTGCCCGACATCTTCAACGGACAGAACAAACACAGTATTCAACTCATAAGCGATGATGAGGCGCAGATGTTCGACAGCATGTTCAATATGTTGTGGATTATAGCCCACAGCAATGTGTGTGGCGACGCTGTTGTGAACAATATGCTAACGACCATCTCTGCCTACGTGAACGAAATATTCACACGAAAAAGCATTGCCCATACTAACGCCACACGCACATCCAACGACATCTTCAACCGCTTCATCGCCCTCGTCAACGCCCATTGCCGTGAGCAACGACAGCTGGCTTTCTATGCCGACAAGATTTGCATCACGGAGCGTTACCTCGGCACCGTGGTGCGGCAGACGAGTGGAGTGACAGCCAAGGAATGGATAGACCGCGCCGTGATAACCACAGCAAAGGTGATGCTACGGCATGGTGACCTGCAAGTGGCACAAATAGCCGAAAGGCTGAACTTCCCCAACCCAAGCTTCTTCTGCAAGTACTTCAAGAGAATTGTCGGAAAAACGCCACAAGAATACAGAGCATAAACGTGGCGGAGGTCTCCGGCCTCCGCCACGGATAAAACAACATTCTAAATACCGTCTCTTATAAAATGAAACATATTCGACCTCGCCACATCCTTCTCCTCACCCTCCTTCTCCTCGTGACTCTCTTCAAGATAGTCCCCGGACTTGGATCTGTCTACACATTCCACGTCTACCCCACAATAGCCCGACTGCTCTCCGTAGTTCCAAATCTCATACCATTTGCCGTCGGCGATATTTTTATTACAATAAGCATCGTATGGGTTATCGCCTACCCCATCTATGCCATAGCATTCAAAAAGAAGAAAAAGCTGCCCACATTCCTTCATGTGGCAGAATATCTGCTGTGGGTGTACGTATGGTTCTACGCCACTTGGGGCCTCAACTACTCACAGCCCAACATCTACCGCCGACTCCGTATGCGCCCCGTTGAAGTGCAGGACAGCACCTTCCGCGCCTTCGCCTACCGCTACGCCGACAGCCTCAACACCGCCTATCTTAAAGCATACAACCCCTCTTCAATAAAGCCACTAACACAGCAAGCCGTTCTTCACGGCTACGCCAATCTCCACGGCATGGCTATCAACCGTCCATTCAACCATCAAGCCCACGCCAAGACAATGCTATTCTCTCGCCTCAGCAGCATGGCAGGCATCACGGGCAGCATGGGACCGTTCTTCTGCGAGTTCACTCTCAACGCCGATGTCCTCCCCCACGACTATCCCGCCACCTACGCCCACGAGTACGCCCACTTCCTCGGCATAGCCAACGAGGGCGAGGCCAACTTCTACAGCTACATCGTCTGCACATCGTCCTCCGTTCCAGCTGTCCGCTTCAGCGGCTACTATCAGATATTCTTCCACGTCTTGCGCAACGTCTACGACCTTCTCGGCGAGACGGAATACAAGGCGTTCATCAAACACATACGCCCAGAAATAATCCGCCTCGCCAAGAGCGACCGCCAGTATTGGCTCTCACGCCACAGTCCCATCGTCGACTCCACCCAAAACTTCTTCTACAACCTCTACCTGAAGGGCAACCGCGTGGAAGGCGGCATGAAGAGCTATTCGGGAGTGATTGGAATAATTATGGCGTGGGAGAAAGCTAATCACGGGAAAATTCACTAACTTTGCAACAAAACAAACATCAACATTACGGTTATGGCATTTGAAAAGGAAATCGAACGATACGAACAGTTACGCAAACGATACATGGCGGTCATCGTGAACAAGATGAGTCGGGAAGAGTACGTGAAATACAACGAGGTACTTTTCTCCACCCACTCGTGTGCCATCGAGGGCAACTCATTCTCCGTTGACGACACACGCGAGCTGAAGGAGAACGGCTTGGGCATGATCCCCTCAGGCAAAACCCTCTTCGAGGCTTTCGAGATACTCGACCACTTCAATGCCTTCGAGTACGTGATGGGCAACTTACAGCACACCCTCGACGAGCGGTTTGTCAAGGAGATAAACCGCCTCACCACTCTTCACACGCTCACCTATCGCTGTCCCGACGGCACGCCCGGCGAATACACCACAACCGACATGGCTGCTGGCGACACCGTCTTCGGCGACCATGAAGAACTCGTAGCAAGAGTGCCAAGGCTGTTGGCCTCAACAGAGGCAGCCATATCAGCAGCTGAAGCCTCACAAAAATCCAACACTTCAACATCTGAGCACAAGACCAACGCGCCCCACCCCATTGTTCTCGCTGCCCGCTTCCATGGTTTCTTCGAATACCTTCATCCGTTCCGCGACGGCAACGGACGCACCGGTCGCCTCCTCAGCAACTATATCCTATTGCGCCTCCGTCACCCTCTCCTCATCATCCCCTCATCACGCCGTCAGGAATACATCTCCGCCCTGCGCATGATACGCACCGAAGCAACTGACGAGCATCTCATCCTCTTCTTCTTTGACGTGGCAATAGAACGGATGAAAGAAGAGATTGAGCAGAAGGAGAAGAATACGCAAAGATTCAGAATGTTCGTGTTCTGACGCAACTGGAAAATAATGAAAACATCATTATTTTCCAGTTGCTAATTTTCTATTTCTACAATCTTATATTTACTTCCATTGCTTATGAACGTAGAAACGACTTTTTCTGATTTTGCATTACCACTAAAAGGATTGTCTTGCGAATTAGGATCAAAGAAAAACTCTCGGACATCACAACCAACAACACTTGCATATTTCTCAAGTGTTGAAAATGAGATAGTGTTACGATAAACAGCTTGCCTTACGCTCTGAACCGAGATGCCAAGAGCATCGGCGATTTCCTGTTGCTTCTTATTGTATTTTTTAATACAGCCGTTATATAAAGTTTCATAATGTGTAGAACTAATTATCAATCTTCGATTTCAACTATTTTATATATTTTACCTGTTTCTTGTGCGACAAATGTAGAGAATATTTTTTCGTGTTTCTTCTCACTGACTTCATTTTTATTATTGCGGTCAACACCAAAAAACTCAAAAAAGTCGCACCCTATTGCTTCTGAGATTTTCTCAAGCGTAGAAATTGTGGGGATAGTAATAAGTAACTAATCTGCAATGAAAACCTAACATTATTTTTCCATTATAATGGCTATATTATCGCTTAAACAAACTGAAAAGGAAACTGCAAAACGAAGATATGCCACCACCGAACACAAACCAAATGCCAATAATCAACGGATAGAATAAAATGAACAATATGACAAAGGCAGCAGCAATTGCAAAAAAATACGGCCACAAGAATACTGATGCCACTGGGACAATAAAGAACCAAATCCACTTACCCAACGTTGAAAGATTTTCGCCAGTGCCCTCTGGATTGAGACCATCATACCATTTCCGTTTCTCTTTCGGTTCGTCATCTTCAAGTTTATGCCTATTGTCATCAATCGAAGAAGATTTTATCTTATCATAACTGTATTCCATAGAAGCATTATTTTATCGTTTTGTAGTTCATATATTTTAAGATGTATTTGCCACTAAGACAATTTCAGAACGCCACGCCGAGGCACAGCAATCCTTGGTTGCAAAGTTACAGATTATTTTCCAAATGAGTCAATTTATTTATGGAAATATGATATGGTCAATTTTTGCCAGTCTCAAATAATAACGCTAATTTTGTAGACAAAACATTAAGCAGCAAGATTATGGCAAGAA
>JBNMLZ010000073.1:0-10273 GCA_050875085.1 Prevotella sp.
AAAGGCAGAAGACATCGCGGGGTGTCCCGTAATATCTTCTGCCTTTTTTATATAGAAATTTGCAATCTATCCGTAGCGGAGCAATTTATCCGTGGCGGAGGTCTCCGGCCTCCGCAGCAACTAGGTTATGCGCAATTAAGGAATATCACTAATTTATGTGTAATTAATGAACATTACTAATCTTTGCTTTCTGCGGAGGCCGGAGACCTCCGCCACGGATAAATTGCTCCGCTACGGATAGATTGCAAATTTCTATATAAAAAAGGCAGAAGATATTACGGGACAACCCGCAATGTCTTCTGCCTTTTATTTCATTGCCCCCAAAGGAGGTTTCTCTGTTTCATATATCCTATTTCATTACAGCTGTGCCAACTCCACAACCTTGTCAACCGCAGCCGACAGACCATCCTTGTTCTTGCCACCAGCCTGGGCGAAGTGAGGCTGACCGCCGCCACCACCCTGGATGAGCTTGGCAGCCTCGCGCACCATCTTGCCGGCGTTGAGCTGACGATCCTTCACGAGGTCGTCGCTGATTGCAACGTTAAGCATTGGCTTGTCGTGTGACACGGTGCCGACAACAGCAAGCAGGTTCTCGGCAACAGCCTGGCGAAGCTTGAACATGAGGTCCTTGGCGGCAGCCGGCTCCATAGGCAGCACGGCAGCAATCACCTTCACGCCGTTCACCTCGCGGGCCTTCTGGATAAGCTCTGCCTTGGTGCGCTCAACGGCCTGTGCCTGGAACTGCTCGATGTCCTTCTTCATGGCATCGTGCTCCTCGATGTACTTGCCGATGACAGCCTGCAGATCCTTGGCGTTGTTGAACAGCGCGCGGATGGCCTTCATGCCGTCCTCGATGTTGTAGATAAGCTCCTCGCACTCCTTGCCGGTCTTTGCCTCGATACGGCGGATGCCTGCGGCAACGCTGCTCTCGGAGATAATCTTGAAGAAACCGATGCGGCCTGTTGACTTTGCGTGGATACCACCGCAGAACTCACAGCTCGGTCCGAAGCGAACCACGCGCACCTTGTCGCCATACTTCTCGCCGAAGAGGGCGATGGCACCAAGCTTCTTGGCCTCCTCGAATGGAGTGTCGCGGTGCTCGTCGAGCGGAAGGTCCTGACGGATGAGGTCGTTAACAAGGCGCTCCACCTTGCGCAGCTCCTCGTCGGTCACCTTGGAGAAGTGAGAGAAGTCGAAGCGCAGTGTCGTAGGCGACACGAACGAACCCTTCTGCTCAACATGGTCGCCGAGAACCTGCTTCAGAGCATAGTCGAGCAAGTGGGTGGCGGTGTGGTTGGCAGCCGAAGCGTCGCGTGCGTCAACGTCGACACATGCCATGAAGTCGGCCCCGGGGTTCTTCGGGAGTTCCTTGACGATGTGGATTGACTGTCCGTTCTCGCGCTTTGTATCTGTGATGTTGATTGTCTCGTCCTCGCTCACGAGCACGCCGGTATCACCTACCTGGCCACCCATCTCGCCGTAGAACGGAGTGTAGTCGAGCACAAGCTCATAGTAGGTGTTCTTCTTCTGTGTCACCTTGCGGTAGCGCAGGATGTGGCACTCGTATTCGGTGAAGTCGTAGCCCACGAACTGCTGCTCGCCCTCGCGCAGGTTAACCCAGTCGGAGTTCTCAACGGCAGCGGCGTTGCGGGCGCGATCCTTCTGCTTCTTCATCTCGGCGTTGAACTCGTCCTCGTCAACAGTGAAACCGTTCTCGCGGCAGATAAGCTCTGTCAAGTCGAGCGGGAAACCGTAGGTATCGAACAGGCGGAATGCCTGAACACCGTCGAGCTGTGTCTTGCCCTGCTTCTTGAGCTCTTCCATGGCGCTGTTGAGGAGGTTGATGCCCTTCTCAAGAGTGCGGAGGAATGAGTCTTCCTCTTCCTTGATAACGTGGAGGATGAGGTCGTTCTGTGCCTTCAGCTCAGGGAATGCCTCGCCCATCTCGCGTGTCAGGACAGGGATGAGCTTGTAGATGAATGCCTCCTTCTGACCGAGGAATGTGTAGGCGTAGCGCACGGCACGGCGGAGGATACGGCGGATCACGTAGCCAGCCTTGGCGTTGCTTGGCAACTGACCGTCGGCGATAGAGAATGCAACGGCACGCAGGTGGTCGGCGCACACGCGCATAGCCACGTCGGTGTCCTCATTCTCACCGTACTTCAAGCCAGTGATGGCCTCCTCTTCCTTGATGATTGGCTGGAAGATGTCGGTGTCGTAGTTGGAGTGCTTGCCCTGCATTGCGCGGACAAGGCGCTCGAAGCCCATACCGGTATCGATAACGTGCATTGGCAGCGGAACGAGAGAGCCGTTGGCCTTGCGCTCATACTGCATGAACACGATGTTCCAAATCTCGATAACCTGTGGGTCGTCCTTGTTGACAAGCTCGCGTCCAGGCACCTTGGCCTTCTCCTCGGGAGTGCGCGAGTCGAGGTGAATCTCAGAGCAGGGGCCGCAAGGACCCGTGTCGCCCATCTCCCAGAAGTTGTCGTGCTTGTTGCCGTTGATGATGTGGTCGGCGGGCACGTGCTTTGCCCAATATGATGCAGCCTCGTCATCACGCTCCAAGCCTTCTTCCTTTGAGCCTTCGAACACTGTCACGTAGAGGTCGGCCGGGTTGAGCTTCAACACGTCTACAAGATACTCCCAGGCGTAGTCGATGGCGCCTTCCTTGAAGTAGTCGCCGAACGACCAGTTGCCGAGCATCTCGAACATGGTGTGGTGATAGGTGTCGTGGCCAACCTCTTCGAGGTCGTTGTGCTTGCCGCTCACGCGGAGACACTTCTGTGTGTCGGCGCGGCGGCGCGGTTCCGGGTCGCGTGTGCCGAGAATGATGTCCTTCCACTGGTTCATGCCGGCGTTGGTGAACATCAACGTTGGGTCATCCTTGATTACCATCGGTGCGCTGGGCACGATGATATGTCCTTTCGACTCGAAAAATTTCTTGAATGAGTCGCGGATTTCATTAGCTGTCATCATATTATATAATATTATGTACTTTGTTTTTAAATTCTTTCTAAAACGTTTGCAAAGGTACGCCGTTTTGGTTATTTTTGCAAATAAATTTTCGATTAATATGGCATTGAACACCAACAAGAATGTGAAACTTTACTATTCCATCAAGGAAGTGGCGGCAATGTTCGACGTGCGCGAGTCGACACTGCGATACTGGGAGTCGGAATTTCCGCACCTCAAGCCCAAGACCGTTGGGCAGAACGTGCGGCAGTACACCGAGAAGGACATCGAGCAGATACGCGTGATACACAATCTCGTCAAGGTGAGAGGCTTCAAGATTTCGGCGGCGCGCAAGATGATGAACAAAAACCGCACGGGGGTCGACAAGAACGCCGACATACTCGCCACGCTAATCAGCGTGCGCGACGAGCTGAAGGAACTGAAGAAGCAGATTGACGGGTTAGTGTAATAAATGCGAGATTACGGCTTTATCCGTGGCGGAGGTCTCCGGCCTCCGCTGCAGCGATTATTTACAATTGATTATATAATAAGTAACTATTCAAAATTAATAAAGATATTTATGCTTACTTATTAATATTTTTTGCTTTCGATTTTCTATTATTCATGTAGCAAACCACCACATACCTTAGTCAAACAACTAAAAACATTAACATCAATGAAGCAAGAAGAACTACAATTCGCCGACATTGTGCGGCGCAACCGAAGCACCATCTACACCGTGTGTTACATGTTCTCGAAAGACAGCGACGAGGTGGCTGACATGTTTCAGGAGGTGCTTATAAAACTGTGGAACGGCATGGAGTCGTTCGACGGACGCAGCAACATAAAGACGTGGATCTACCGCGTGGCGCTCAACACGTGCATCTCCATCGACAGACGAAAGAAACGCCGCCAAAAAGCAGAACTGTCAATGGACATCGACTACTTCAACAGCCGCGAGGTGAAGTCGGAGCAGGCACAGTTCCTGCACCGCCGCATCAGCAAGCTGCAACCGCTCGACCGCGCCATCGTGCTGCTGTGGCTTGAGGACATCAGCTACGACGAGATTGCAGCCATCATCGGCATCACACCGAAAAATGTGTCGGTGCGACTCGTCAGAATACGCGAACAACTGAAACAGATGAACGACAAGCCGTAGCGGAGGTCTCCGGCCTCCGCAGAAACCAAACATCGACAACTGACCGACATAAATCAAATCAGAATAATCATCATAAATATACAACAATATGGACAACAATAGCAACAACACCTCCGAACTCGACCTCATGCGCCAACAGATGGCCGCCTTCAAGCAGCAACTCGAACAGCAGGAGATTGTCAACGACCGGCTCTTGCAGGAGTCAATGAAGAAGAAGATGTCGTGGATAAAGATGTATATCATAGCCGAAATCATAGCCTTGCCGTTTATCATGCTCGTGCTCGCCGGACTGAAAAGCGTGTTCGACCTGACATGGTGGAGCGTAGGCGCACTGGCGTTCATGTGTGTCTTCGACGTGTGGTGGGACTACCGCGTCAACGTACAGTGCATGAAGGACACCGACTACAACCACGACAACCTAATCCAAACCACCAAAAAACTGCTCGACATGAAGCAGCAACGTGCCGTGCAGATGGGCATCTCGATACCTATGCTCATTGCAGTACTGGCTTGCATCGGATTCGACTTCAGCAAAGGCTGCAAGGCTGGCGACGTGGAAGCAATGGCAGCAATGATAGGCGGCGGAGTGGGCAGCGCCATCGGCATCATCATCGCCTACTTTGTATACCGCAGAATGCAGCGCACCAACGACGAGCTTATCAAGCAAATCAATGAACTGACCGAATAACTGGGAGCGTGGGCGCCCTCGCCCCCGACATCCCCACAACGTTATTTTTCGTGGGCGAGGGCGCACACTCTCCCAGTTATTTATTGCCGCATGGCAATTTCATTCTCTTTTCATTTGCCCGTTTCCATTTTAAAGTTTATATTTGCACTTGCAAAACCATAAACTTTTAGAAACTAACATAAACCCTTTATTAATAATGAAAAGAATCTTCCTACTGTCCGCCGCCGCCATCATGTCGGCTGCATTGTCGGCACAGACTGTCGCACGAATGGACGACCTAAAGCCCGAACAGAAGTCAATGGCTATCAGCCTGAAACTCACTGGCGAACTCTCCACAACCGGAAACTCCGACTACCGCCAACTGCGCGACCTGTGCTTCCAAATGCGATCGCTCGACCTAAGCGACGCACAGAGCACCACAATCCCAAACAACGCATTCCACTCACGCCACCACATAGAGCACATCGTTCTGCCAAAGGTTCTCAAGACAATTGGCTCACAGGCTTTCTTCGCCTGCGATAAACTGCAGGAAATAACCATACCCGCATCAGTGGAAACCATCGGCGACGCCGCCTTCTCGGGCTGCAAGAGCATCACAGAACTTACCATTAATGGCACTCCCAAGATTGGTGAATACGCTTTCGCCCGTCTGTCGGGGCTGAAAACTGTAAAGGTGAACTCAAAGACTCCTCCAAAGGCCGACGTGTCGTCGTTCTACGGCATAACTCCCGGCTCCGTGAGCCTTATCGTTCCTAAAGGCTGCGAGGGCGCCTACAAGAAGGCTGCCGGATGGAGCCGCTTCTTTGCCGAGCCGAAGTTTGCCAACGAGGTGAGCGACCCGATAAACTGTCTCACTCCTTACCCTTCAGAAATAAACATCACCAAGGGTGCCAAGGCCATTAATGTGCGTACTGCATGGAATGTATTGACAACCAAGATGGACGGCTTATGCGTGCTGCTGGACAATGAGGTGGAGCAAGCACGCCGCATACTCACCAACCGCATAGGAAACATCGCCAACAGTCGCCAACGCGGACTGCAACTGGTTCTGTCGCTCGATACGACCCTTGTCGATGACGAGGCTTATACGCTCAACGCCGATGCCAAAGGCGTGAGAATCAGCGGCAAGACACCGCGCGGCGTGTTCTGGGGACTGATGACTCTCGACCAGCTCCTGCGTGGCTCGGGAACCAAGGGCTGCGTCGACGCAATACCGCAACTCACCATCAAGGACACTCCACGAACACACGTCCGCGAGCTGATGGTTGACCCTGCACGCACATTCATTCCTTATGAGGAGCTGAAAGCGTTCATCCCCGAGATGGCGCGCTACAAGCTCAATGCCTTGCACATCCACCTCGTAGACGACCAAGCTTGGCGCATCGAGATAAAGAAATACCCGCAGCTGACCGAACAGGCATCATCACGCTGGGGACAGGACGATATCCAGGCTCCATACAAGGGCTACTACACGCAGGAGCAGATGCGCGACCTCGTAAAATTCGCCGCCACTTACCACATCGAAATTGTACCGGAGATTGAGATGCCCGGACATGAGGTGGCTGCCATAAGTGTGTTCCCCGAACTTACATGCCACCAGCGCCAAGTGCCAGTGCGCACCACATGCGGTGTGTCGAACGAGCTACTATGCCCGGGCAATGAGTTCACGTATGAGTTCCTCGGTAACGTGTTCAAGGAACTTGCCGACATATTCCCATCAAAATATATCCATCTCGGAGGCGACGAGGCTGGCAACCCTGCACTCGACTGCTGGACCGACTGCCCTAAATGCCAGGCTCTGAAGAAGCAACTCGGCATCACAACCACCGACCGCTCGGAGAACTGGAAACTCCAGGGCTATCTCTTCGACCGCATCATCGCATTGCTGCGCGACACATACAATAAGACTCCTATGTTCTGGTATGAGACCGACTTCAAGAAAATCCAGCCGGGATGCGTAACATTCGCATGGCGCGAGGGTCTCACCGAAAAGGCGCTTGAGGCCGCAATGAACAACAATGCGCGTGTGATGCTCTGCCCTGGCGAGCACTGCTACTTCGACTATCCCATGGCAAAGGGCGACATGCCGGAGGTGAACTGGGGTATGCCTGTAACGTCGCTGAAAGCCACTTACTCACTTGACCCGGCTTGGGGCATGGGCGATAGTTTCGAGAAGAACAATCTCTTCGGCGTGGCTGGAACGCTGTGGAGCGAGTGCATCACGTCGCCAGAGCGCATCTATTATCAGGCTTATCCACGTGCCATCGCACTGGCTGAAGTTGGCTGGACCAAGAAAAAAACATCCTACGACAACTTCCTCATCCGTCTGAAACCAACAACAAAGGATATGATGAGACGTGGAGTTACGTTCTCGATGGAATACTAATTAATATACAACATACAGAATATCAATGTGTATTCGGTAGATTTTTAAACATATAATGCCCGTTAATTGTCCATTAATGAATGATTAATGAACAATTAACGGGCATTAATGTTGAATAAGCAATTAATGACGATTATTTCCTTAATGCCCTCATCGCATTAAGCACAGCCAGCACCGTAACGCCGACATCGGCGAACACTGCCATCCACATGTTTCCAAGACCCACCGTCGCAAGCAACAGCACCGCAACCTTCACGCCAATGGCAAACACCACATTCTCACGTGCTATGCGTATCGTGCTGCGCGCTATGCTTATGGCCTTCGCTATTTTCGAAGGTTTGTCGTCCATAAGCACCACATCGGCTGCCTCTATCGCTGCATCACTTCCAAGTGCGCCCATCGCAATGCCCACATCGGCGCGCTTCAGCACGGGCGCGTCATTGATGCCGTCACCGACAAACGCCAATGTCTTGCCTTCGGGTTTCCCGGCGAGCAGGCGCTCTACATAATCCACCTTGTCGGTAGGCAACAACTCGGCGTGATACTCGTCCAATCCGAGTTTTTCTGCCACATCCTTGCCCACAGCCTCACGGTCGCCAGTGAGCATGACGGTCTTTTCTACTCCGAGTTTCTTCAGCGCGGATATTGCCTCCTGGCTGTCTTCCTTTATCTTGTCGTTTATTACAATGTGTCCGGCATAGCGTCCGTCTACTGCCACGTGGATAATTGTGCCTACAAGATGGCAATTGTGGGCTTGAAGACCTATGTCTTCCATCATCTTTTGGTTGCCCACGCACACTGTACGTCCATTCACCTTGGCGCGTATTCCACGTCCGGCTATCTCCTCAACATCAGTAAGCTTGCAACCGTCGGTTGCCTCACTTGGGAAAGCGTCGCGCAGGGCGGCTCCTATAGGATGTGTGGAGAAGTGCTCCACGTGTGCCGCGAGGTGCAGCAGTTCGTGCTCGTTGAAGTCGGAAGGATGAACGGCTTCCACCTGGAACTCGCCATGGGTCAGCGTGCCTGTCTTGTCGAACACCACGGTGCCGAGTGTAGCGAGCGTGTCCATATATCCGCTTCCCTTCACGAGTATGCCTCGGCGCGATGCGGCTCCAATACCACCGAAAAACGACAGCGGCACACTGATGACCAATGCGCACGGACAAGACACCACAAGGAACACCAAGGCTCTGTAAAGCCATGTCGGGAACGCATTCATGTAGCTATCTGCCGAGAACAGCGGTGGGATGATGGCAAGGGCCAAGGCAGCGAACACTACTATCGGGGTGTAGACGCGTGCGAAACGGGTGATGAACGACTCACTGCGCGACTTGTGCTCGTCGGCGCTCTCCACGAGTTTGATTATCTTCGACACGGTGCTCTCGCCGAACGACTTCGTTGTCTTGACGCGTATCACTCCAGTGAGGTTGATGCAACCTGAAACAACATCATCGTCCTTGGTCACCTCTCGCGGCACACTCTCACCAGTCAAGGCTATTGTGTTGAGCGACGTGGTGCCATCGATTACCTTTCCGTCGAGAGGTATCTTCTCGCCCGGCTTAACGACTATCGTCTCGCCTACTTTCACGTCCTCTGGTGCCACAACAGCTACATTGCCGTCGCGCTCTACATTGGCTGTGTCGGGACGTATGTTCATCAGATGCGAGATGCTGTCGCGGCTCTTGCCTTCGGCGTAACCCTCGAAGAGTTCGCCCACCTGAAAAAACAGCATCACGAACACTGCCTCCGGAAACTCCGTCTCGGCTCCTGGCAGAAAACCGATGCACAACGCACCAATCGTGGCTACCGACATGAGGAAGTCCTCATTGAACATGTCGCCCTTGCAAATACCTTCAAGTGCCTCGCCAAGTGTGTCGTGGCCAATAAGCAAATAAGGTACGAGATAGACGAGCAACAACTGCCAAGTGGCAAGACTCGTGTTGTGCTCGATGTATACGGCTACAAGAAGAAGTACGACCGTGGCAACAATCAGAGTGATTTTGCTGCGCAGTCCGCCTTCTTCATGATGATGCTCATGGCTGTGTCCATGCTCATCATGTGACTCATGGTTGTGCTCATGACAGCAACAACCATGTTCATGGTTTTGATTGCATTTATCCATCATTTTATAACTTTTATTTATAAACTTACTTTATCTTCTTTTTACGTGTGCAAAGTTATGAAGAATTGTCTGCAACCGGGTTGCAAAGATTACTGATACCAAAAGTCAAAGGATTTAGGGATAAAAATTCCACAAATAATCTGAATATGCAAACTATTTTATGTAAGTTTGCATATCCGTATAATCTAAATCTTTAAACAATGACTATTGGACGCAATAAATGTAAGTGTTGACAACATTTACTTTCTTGCCACTGGTGGAGGTATCTGCTTTGGTGGTGGAGAACCTTTGTTAAGAAGCAGTTTCATAAAGGAGTTTATAAATAGTTGCCCTAAAGAATGGAAGTTCACACTTGAGACGAGCCTTAATGTAAATCGGCACCACTTGGAAGAAATAGCACCTCTCATTGATGCATATATAATAGATATCAAGGACATGAATTCTGAAATATATAAAGCATACACTGGCAAATCCAACAAACAAGTAAAAGATAATCTTTCTTGGCTATATCAAAATGCCAAGAACCGCGAAAATGTTATCATCCGTCTACCTATCATCCCCGACTTTAATACAAATGACGACATAAATAGGAGTCAGCAGGAACTCGAGGCCATAGGATGGCAACATTTCGACAGGTTCGAATACATTAGAGGAAACCATACCCAAACAGGCAAATGACATATTACAAAAGTTCTCTTGTATTCAAAAAGCATGTCATTCATGTCTTCATGTCAAAAAAAACATGTTCTTCATGTCTTCCTGTCTAAGAAACATGTACATCATGTCCAAGCATGTGTCGAGCGGGAGCTCGACACCCCCAAATACGAAAAAAGGTCTCCAAAGCCGTTAGACTCTGAAGACCTCATGTAAAAGAAGGCAGCCACCTACTCTCCCGCATTGCATTGCAGTACCATCGGCGCAAGCGGGCTTAACTTCTCTGTTCGGAATGGGAAGAGGTGGGAC
>JBNMLZ010000074.1:0-10226 GCA_050875085.1 Prevotella sp.
CTCTACGCCCTTTATCTGGTAGCACACGCGCAACATAACAGGCGGCACGTGTATGCCGTCGGCAATCACCTCTACTGTCATGTCTTGAAGGGCGATGATGCTCTCCACGGTGCCCGGCACCTTGAACTCATGCTCCTTGTAGACCACTGGCATTGCGTTATAGAAGTGTGTGGCGTGGGTCATGCCGGCATCGTGTCCGGCAAGCACGTCCTCGTAAGTGGCGCGTGTATGGGCAATAGCCGGGAGCACGCCATGCTTGCGACATGCCATGATAAACTCCACCGAACCCGGCAGTTCCGGAGCCTCATCCCAACGCTTTATGCAATCAAATTTGTCGAGCAACGGCTCATATTCCTCCGGCACTGGCGGCTTGATCCATTCCGGAATCTGTGCGCCAGCCTGTTTCGGGTTGAAGTAAGGGCCTTCGAGGTGCAATCCGAGCACCGGACTGTTCTCCTCAGCCATGAGTTTCTCACATGTCTTGCATGCTGCCTCAATCATTGGCACCGTTGATGAGGAGAGGGTTGGAAAGATTGATGTGGTTCCGTGCTTCATGTGCGCATTCACAGCCACGCGGAAAGCCTCTTCCGTGCCTTCCATGAAGTCGCGTCCGCCACCGCCGTGCACGTGCATCTCGATACCTCCCGGAACGACAAAACATCCCTTGGCATCGACGATTTCCGCATCCACGATGTGGAGGTCACTGTTTGACACGGCCTTTATCCTGTTGCCGTCGATAATTACGGAGCCACCCTCAAGCCATCCATTTGGGGTAAGTATACGTCCGTTGATAATTTGTTTAAGCATAACTGTTTGATTAGTTTTTTATGAACTTGCCAAGCTGCTGAACATGGTTATAGGTTATGTGCGAAGCTTTTAAAAGCCCATTAAGATAATTTGCGAAGCAAAGGTACACATATTTTTTTTACTATGCACAAAAAATGGTAAAAATGAAAAAGAAAGAAATATAAAAAAAAGCTAACAGGCAAAATTCATGCGGCATGAAGGTGTGCCAAAACAGAATTCCGCTTTGGCACACCTTCCACTGCTTTACTAAAGATTGTTTGTCACCTCACGTCCCATCTGCATCACGTATGTGAGATTCAAGTTCTCGTCGAGCATCATTATGTCGGCATCCTTGCCCTCCTCTATGGAGCCTTTACGGTCGAACACGCCCATGATTTTGGCAGGTGTCTCACTTGCCATGCGGCAAGCGTCGGCAAGCGGTATGTTGGCTTTCTGCACACACACCTGTATAAGCGTGTCCATCGTGGCTATGGAACCGACAAGTGTGGAATGGTCATCGAGCTTGCACACACCGTCCTCAAGTATCACATGCGGCTCCGGTACAACGTTGCCGTCACTCGCGGCGTAAGCCAACGAGTCGGTTATGAGAGCCATCTTCTCAACACCCTTTATTTGATACACCACGTGGAGCATGACAGGAGGCACATGTATGCCGTCGGCAATCACCTCAACCGACATGTCCTGAAGGGCATAAACGCTCTCAACGGTTCCTGGCACCTTGAACTCATGCTCCTTGTATACCACCGGCATGGCATTATAGAAATGGGCGACATGCCTCATGCCAGCGTCGTGTGCCGCAAGCACGTCCTCATAGGTGGCGCGTGTGCATGTAATGGCTGTCATCACACCGTGCTTGCTGCATGAGTTGATGAACTCCACGGAACCAGGAAGTTCCGGAGCCTCGTCCCAACGCTTGATACACTTGTACTTGTCGAGCAACGGCTCATATTCCGATGCCACCGGCACTTTTATTGACTGAGGATTCTGTGCCACCGACTGTTTCGGGTTCAGATAAGACCCTTCAATGTGGAGTCCGAGCACTGGGCTGTTTTCCTCTGCCATGAGTTTTTCGCATGTCTCGCAGGCAAGCTCAACCATTGGCACTGTCGACGACGAAAGTGTGGGATATATTGATGTTGTGCCGTGCTTCACAAGCGCATTGACCACTGTACGGAACGCCTCTTCTGTGCCTTCCACGAAGTCGCGTCCGCCACCGCCGTGCGCATGCATGTCAACACCGCCAGGTACAACACTGCAGCCCTTGGCATCAATGATTTCCGCGTTCTCTACATGAAGGTCGATATTCGACACCACTCTTATCTTGTTGCCGTCAATGACAATTGAACCGCCCTCAAGCCATCCCTGTGGGGTGAGGATGCGACCGTTGATAATTTGTTTCAACATAGTTGTTTGATTAGTTTTTTTATTTAGCTTTATATTTGGTTTTACTGGATGTCTTCCGCATCAAGGCAGTTTGGGATATTTGCTGAAGTCGGGCTTACGCTTCTCAAGGAATGCGCGTCCACCTTCCTGTGCCTCGTCGAGCATGTAATAGAGCATGGTGGCATCACCGGCGAGTTCCTGTATGCCAGCCTGACCGTCAAGCTCGGCGTTGAGTCCTGCCTTTATCATGCGCAGGGCAAGTGGCGAGCGCTCCATCATTGTCTCCGCCCACTCCACGCAGGTGTCCTCAAGCTTGTCGAATGGCACCACCTTGTTGACCATTCCCATGCGCTCAGCCTCAACAGCCGAATACTGGCGGCACATGAACCATATCTCGCGCGCCTTTTTCTGACCTACGATGCGTGCCAAATAGCTGGCGCCGAAGCCAGCATCAAACGAGCCTACCTTCGGGCCTGTCTGACCGAAGATGGCGTTCTCGCTGGCGATGGTGAGGTCACACATCAAGTGCAGCACGTGGCCGCCACCAATGGCGTAGCCGTTGACCATGGCGATGACTGGTTTAGGCAGCGAGCGTATCTGCTTCTGCACGTCGAGAACATTGAGACGCGGCACTCCGTCTTCACCCACGTAGCCGCCACGACCTTTCACGTGCATGTCGCCGCCTGAGCAGAATGCCTTGTCGCCGGCTCCTGTGAGTATTACGACGCCTATGCGCTGCGCCTCACGGCACCACGCGAAGGCTTGCGACATCTCCCATGTGGTGCGGGGAGTGAACGCGTTGCGGTAGCGCGGACGGTTGATGGTGATTTTGGCTATGCCGTTAAATTCCTCAAAGAGAATCTCCTTGAAGTCAAATCCCTCGACAGGGGACCATTTCCTTGTTTCCATTTTTTGCTTTTTTGACGTTATACTTAATTGTTTTTTTTACATGAAGACATGTTTTTAGACATGAAGACATGAAAAACATGTCTTCCTGTCACCCCAGCGAGAAGTAGTCCTTCAACGTCCTCACGTCCTCCTCACTGTCTGTGAACACTTCGAGCAGCATTGGCCTGTCCGTCTCGCGCGTCAGCAGCGTCACGATGCCTATCTGCATTTCTTCCATGTTTTTTGCCGAGAGGTATCCTATGTCGTTCTGTGTGCAGATACCCTGTGCCGTCGTGTCATGAGCCGCCCCCACAAACGAGTCAGCCACCGGACTCTTGTCCAGTCCCGGCAGTTGTCTGAAAATGCCTCCACCATGATTATTGAGCAGGATTATGCGCAGCCGTCCGTCAATGTTATGGTTCCACAGGGCATTTTGGTCGTAGAAGAAGCTCAGGTCGCCAATCACGCACACCGTCATGGCATCCGTTCCCAATGAGAATCCCGCTGCCATCGACAGCGACCCCTCAATGCCGTTCACACCGCGGTTGCACCACACATAATGCTGCGCGTATATGCACGCAAGTCGTATGGCAGAGCTGTTGGCATAGTGCACACAGATGTCCGTGTCGAGGTCGGCAAGCTGCTCCTCAAAATATTTCACCGTAGCCATCTGCGAGTAGGCTGGCATATAGTTCTCCACACGCTCGTCACACTTGTCGAGAAGCTGTTGCCACAGCGCATGATACCCCAATTGGCTTTCGGAATGGCAACCCACATTGCACAATGACTTGAGCAACGCGTCGATACCGTCGAGCGGCACCTCCACAATGTCCTCAAGCGTCATCATCGGGTCGTGCACGTCAAGAGCATCAGGAGTGATGAGGCACGACGGCGCCTTCGACTGTCGCAGCCATCGTCTCGTCGGCTTACTTACTATCGTGTCACCCACATATATAATATAAGAAGGTGTATAGTCGGCAGCCGACGGTTGTGAAGCCACCATGCGCACAGCCTCGTCGAAGTGCACAGTCGCGTATGATGGGTTGGACAGCGGTTCGGCGAACACCACATAGCGGCGGCTCAGCTCGCGCATCGTTTCAGCCGACACCAGTCCATTCGCCATTTGTCCTATGACCACTATCGGCCTCTCCTCGCCCATCAACCTGTCAAGCAGCAAAGGGGGTGTTGAGCTCCCGCTCGACACATTATCCAATATATGCTCCAACTGTTGTCCCAGCACACGAAACCGCCCTACCCTTGGCAGAGCCTCAACATCAAACGTGAACAGCGGTTCCGTTATCGGCACATTGATATGCACCGGCGACGGCAGTCGGCACGTCGACGCATGCAGCGCCTCGTTGACCAACCGGCGGCACAGCCACCGTTGCTCATCGTCCACAGGCTCGGGCAGCTGCACACTCTTGCGCACAAACTTGCCCAGTGCCCCCTGCTGCGGAAGCGTCTGCCCATCGAGCTGGTCGATCCACTGCTGCGGACGGTCGGCAGACACCACCACAAGCGGCACGTGTTGATAGAAAGCCTCCGCCACGGCAGGCGCAAGATTAAGCAAGGCGGTGCCCGACGTTACACACACCACCGTAGGCCGACGCGTGGCAAGCGCCAGTCCAAGAGCGTAAAAGCCTGCCGACCGCTCATCAGTCACTGGATAGCAGCGTATCGACTCACACTGGCTCAGATTGTGCACTATCGGAGCATTGCGGCTGCCAGGGCACACCACAGCATCGCTGATGCCATACTCCAAGAGCAGGGCCGTAAGGATGTTTATATTTTCTTTGTTTGAGTACATTATCTATAATATGAATTAAGAATGGGAGGTTATTAATCCTTGGTTTGCGGCAAACGTCTGCCGCATTGTGTTCATCTTCGCCTCCGTCTCGTCCCATTCCGACTGCTCCGTGCTGTCCTTCAGCAGTCCGCCTCCTGCATATAGAGTGTAGGTATTGTCAGCCGGCGATGCCGCCATCTTCATGCAGCGCAACGTGACGAACAGGTTGGTGTCGCCCTCGGGGTCAAGCAATCCCGAGAAGCCGCTGTAGTAGCCGCGTGGCGCCGACTCGTTGTGGAGTATGAAGTCGCGCGTGTCAGCCTTTGGCATGCCACACACAGCAGGCGTAGGATGAAGCGCGTTGAGAATGTCGCCCATGCGCGACGTGTCGTCCAGCCGGAAGTGTATGTCGGAACGCAGGTGTACGAGGTCGCCGGCACGCGCCGTATAGGGACCGTCGACGGTGAAGTCCGGCGTATAGTGCTCTATGCACTCTGTGATGTAGGTCTCCACGTAGCGCTGCTCCTGTATGTTCTTCGTACTCCAGTGTATGTCGTCCTTGCCTATCGCGCTGCCCTCAACATCGAAGCCGAGACTCTTGCCACTCAGACGCATCGTCCCGGCGAGAGCCATGGTCTGCATTGTGCCGCGTTTGCCGCTCACGAGAATCTCCGGAGTGGCTATGAGCCACGTGCCGCTGCGTTCTGTTGAGAACAGGGCGATGAACATGCGCGGATATTTCCGGCAGGCACGCGCGAATAGTGATAAAGCAGGGATGTGCTCCGTGGCGGTGAGGCGGGCGCTGCGGGCGAGGACTATCTTTGAGAATATGCCGTCGCGCAGTTGGGCGTGGTAGTTCTCGAAGTCGATGGCGTAGCGGCTGCGCTCATCGGCGTAGTCGGCATCGATGAGCCTGGCGTCCAACGAGCATCCGTCGGCTACATCCACAGGCTCGAAGTCGGCTTCGAGCAGCAGTATCGGACAATCTGTTGATGTTGCAAAAGGTGCAATGACAAAGCCGCGTCGCCCGTTGAGTTCGGCGAGCGACGCTATTTCTTCCGGTTCTTTAGTTATGCGGTTGCGGTAGACCTGCTGCGTGTGTGGCAGGCGATAGTAAACAAAACTCATTTCTTAGGTTTATTCATGATGAAGTTGGTCACTTCAACCGACGAGATCAGTTCGTCGGCTTCGTTTCTTATGTCGACGTGCCACTGGTGCAGCGTCTTTCCACGGTGCAGCAGTCGGGCGGTGGCTGTCACCGTGTCGCCCTCAAGCACCGCCTTCACATGGCTGCCACTGACATTTATGCCGACGCATATTTTGTTTGGGCAAAGCGCCATCGAGCCTACACCGGCAAGGTTCTCGGCGAGAGCGAGCGTTGCGCCGCCGCTCAGGAACCCGAACACCTGGCGGTTGCGCTCGTCAACCTCCATCCGGGCCTGGCACGTGTCGGGGTCGTCGGTAGAAAGAAACTCCATGCCCAAGGTTTTTGAGAGTCCGTCAGGACCCAGTACCAATTCTTTTGTCTTTTCTATATCCATAGTCTTGTGTGCTTTGGTTATTAAACTATCAGTTACTCTTATCCTTCTCTCAGGAAGTCCATTGCCTCTTCTATTTCCTCCTTCGTCGCCGTCTGGTTGATGCGTATGTCGCCAATGCCTGCAAGCAGCGTGAAGTTGATTATACCCGACGTGTTCTTCTTGTCGTGGCGCATAAGCTCAAGCAATTCTGGATAGTCATCGCACGTGAAGGCGAAGCGGCCGTAGTTGTCGAGTATGAAGCGCACGGTCTGGTGCAGACGATCGGTAGGAAATCCAGCCTTGCGCGCGCTCATGTACAGCTCGCACACAATGCCGTATGCCACGGCATAGCCGTGCAGTATCGGGCGCTCGTGGCGCATGGCGAACGACTCGAAGGCATGGCCTACGGTGTGGCCGAGGTTCAGCGCCTTGCGTATGCCGTGCTCGTGGGGGTCTTCCTTTACGATGCGCTCCTTAACCTTTATGGAGTCAGCCACCATGCGCTGAAGCTGGGCGAGGTCGGGCTGGGCGAGGTCAAAGTTGACAAGCTCCGCCCACATCTTCTCGTTGGATATCAGTCCGTGCTTGAGCATCTCGGCATAGCCGGAGTTGATGTTCTGCTGGTCGAGCGTGTCGAGAAATTGCGTGCTGATAATCACGAAGCGGCTGTCGGAGAACACGCCAATCTCGTTTTTCAGTCCGCCGAAGTTAACACCGGTCTTTCCACCCACCGAAGCGTCGACCATGGCAAGCAGTGTTGTCGGAATGTTGATGAAGTCGATGCCGCGCTTGAATGTAGAAGCGGCAAAGCCGCCGAGGTCGGTCACCATTCCTCCGCCGAGGTTTATCATCAGCGAGTGGCGTGTGGCACCGCCCTGGCTCAGCGCGGTCCACACCTCTGCGAGTGTGTCGAGTGTCTTGTGGGTGTCGCCGGGGCGTATCACTATCGGCGTGGCTCCCTTCAGGCAAAGGAAGTGCTCCACCTTGGGCAGGCACTTGTCGCGGGTGGTCTCGTCGGTAAGTATGAATATGCGGTCGTGCTCGCACTCTGCTATCGCGTTCACGAGATCGCGCTCAAGATTTTCCGAAATAATGACTTTCTGTTTCATGATGACTCTTGGCTTTAGTTGTTCATATTGTGTGGGGTGCACATTCACAATACAAATATAAACATTTTCCATGAAAGCAAGAAATATTGGTCAAAAAAAAACGCCAGCCGCCTGAATGTCGTTCTCACGAGTCCGACATTCAGGCGGCTGGTGCATACCTGTCATTTTGCAATTAAGACAACTTTATTGATAAAGTGTTCTGTCTTCGGAGTGCCATGACTTTTCTTTTTATGATTAAAATTTGATGGGACACCAAAATGTTCGACTTTTCAAACGGTATACACAAGTCGCGCAAAAGCACTCCAAATGTCTGCCGTCCGTTGTCCTTCTGTCGTCGGAATATTATCGTTTCATCGGCTTACATCGACCGAAGTAAGCATGTTGAACGGTCGAGGTAAGCACGTTGAACGACCGAGGTAAGCATGTTGAACGGTCGGGGTAAGCATGTTGAACGACCGAGGTAAGACAACTGTTGGTGTCGTTTCGGACGGCAAAAATTATTCATCAAAAAGACTATAGTTGCTTAAACCTTTTACTTTCGGACACGTCTATAACTAAAGACATGCAACATAACAAGAACCGAAAATAATGAAACAGATTTTTCTTTCACTTCTGTTCCTTGTGACCGCAACCACGGCGATGGCGCAACGCTCCATCACCGGCACCATCACCGACCGCGACACCAAGGAACCAATGATGCAGACTGCCGTGCAACTGCTGCGCGCAGACAGCAGCTACGTGGCGGGAACCGTGAGCGACACCGACGGCGCGTTCAGCCTTACGGCTCCTAAAAACGGCAAGTACATCGTCAAGCTGTCGAGCGTGGGCTACAAGACCATATTCCGCAACATACAGGTCACGGCCGACAAGGACGTGCCGCTGGGCAACATACAGGCAGCGGTGTCCGCCATCGCTCTGAAGGGCACCACCGTAACGGCACAGGCGTCGAAGGTGGTGCTCAAGAAGGACACGTTCGTCTACAACGCGTCGGCGTTCCGCACGCCCGAAGGCTCCACCATCGAGGAGCTTGTCAAGCGTCTGCCGGGCGCACAGGTCGACGACGACGGCAAGATAACGGTCAACGGCAAGGAGGTGAAGAAGATAAAGGTGGATGGCAAGGAGTTTATGGTGGGCGACACGAAGACCGCCATGAAGAACCTGCCCACCAACATCGTCAACCAGATTAAGGCATACGACGAGAAGAGCGACCTCGCCAAGGTGACTGGCATCGACGACGGCAACGAGCAGACGGTGCTCGACTTCGGACTGAAGAAGGGCATGAACCGCGGTGTGTTCAGCAATGCCGACCTCTCTGTCGGCACCAAGGACCGCTACTCAGAGCGGCTAATGGGCGCAACGTTCACCGACAAGATAAGGGTCATGGCGTTCGGCTCGTTCAACAACACCAACGACATGGGATTTCCGGGCGGCGGCGGACGCGGCTCGTTCGGACGCGGCAGAAACGGACTGAACGCCTCGAAGATGGTGGGCACCAACTTCAACTACGACAACGGACGCACCTTTTCGTGGGACGGATCCGTGCGCTGGAACCACTCCGACGGCGACGCGCGCACCAAGTCGGCATCAGAGAACTTCGTCAGCTCATCGTCGTCGTTCTCCAACTCGCTCAACAAGAACTACACCCGCGGCAACTCATGGAACGCGCAGATGCGCATGGAATGGAAACCCGACACGCTGACCAACATCATGTTCCGACCCAACATGTCGGTGTCGTCGTCGGACGGACGCTCCATCAGTTCGTCGGCACAGTTCAACGACGACCCCTACACCTACGTCAGCGACCCGCTGTCTGCCGACGCCATACGCGAGATGGCGCAGCAGGGCCACATGGTCAACACGTCTACCACCAATTCCATCAGCTACTCCGACTCTAAGCGGTTCGGAGCCATGCTGCAGGTGAACCGCAAGTTGGGCTCCAAGGGACGCAACGTGACCCTGCGCGGCGACTTCAGCTACACCGACGGCAAGAGCAAGTCGCTGTCTGCCAACAACGTGCACCTCTACCAGATACTCGACCGCTTCGGCAACGACTCAACCTACCAGACCAACCGCTACAACGTCACGCCGACAAAGAACTACAGCTACTCCGTGCAGACCACATACAGCGAACCGCTATGGCGCGCCACGTTCCTGCAACTGAGCTACAAGTTCAACTACTCCTACTCGAAGAGCGACCGCGCCACATACGACTTCTCCAACCTCGGCGAGCAGTTCTTCGACGGCCTGACGCCACAATACCGCCAATGGGACTCGTGGCTCTCGCGGCTCGACCGTCCCTACACCGAATACGAGAACCAGCAGCTGTCGCGCTACTCCGAATACCGCAACTACACCCACGACATCGACATCATGATGCGTATGCTGCGCGAGAAGTACCAGCTTAACTTCGGAGTGAAACTGCAACCGCAGACATCGAAGTTCATACAGGACTACCAGAGCGTGCACACCGACACCATGCGCAACGTGATGAACATAACCCCGACACTCGACTTCCGCTACCGCTTCTCGAAGGTGAGCCGACTGCGCATCAACTACCGCGGCACCACGTCGCAACCGTCCATGACCGACCTCCTCGACATCACCGACGACAGCAACCCGCTCAACATCACAAAGGGTAACCCCGGACTGAAACCGTCGTTCACCAACAACCTGCGCGCCGAGTACAACAACTACATCCAAAAGCACCAGATGGCCATCATGGCGAGCCTCAAC
>JBNMLZ010000075.1:0-10158 GCA_050875085.1 Prevotella sp.
AAACCAATAGACTTTTTCTTGATAGAATTGTCAAATATTGACTACAAAAATAAAGAAAGTTGTTGAGATTAAAGAACTATATCTTGGAAATCTTTGCATTTGGGCGATTTTTAACATTTAGAGAGTGCATTGCCCAATTATAAATAAAAAGCTATTGCCATTGCCCAGTTAGTGTCACTACAAGCTACATCTATTTTTACCGATAGTTATCCATTTTTACTGAAAACGAATTATGTGGAGCTATGAGTATCTATATTTGACTTGTTTTTGCTTGTTTCAATCTCATAATTTAGCATCCATATTTGTACCAACAAAAGCTAAATTACTGATTATCAGTATGGTTTATTTTCGAGGAGGTGAAGTAATAAAGGCTTCCTAAGGGATAAATAACAAAAGGCGTACAACCCACTCCGGTTGTACGCCTTTTTTGTGTCTATACGTGGCGGAGGTCTCCGGCCTCCGCAGCAAGCGAGTCTATTATGTAAAATTCCATATACAAAAGCAGAGTGCCAGTAATGCTGTTCCCATAGTCGTTATTTATCGGATTCGTTAGTCTCTTTTCCTTCAAGCAACTTTCTGAACTCTTCCTCTGGAGGAAGTATTTTCTTTAACTTCTCTGGCATTACCTTGTATGTTGCCACGCCCATTGGCTGGGTATAGTCTTGAAGAAGATACTCAACGTATGTCTTGTCGGCATCACGGCAAAGCACTATTCCTATGGTCGGGTTCTCGTGTGGCTTGCGCTCATCAATAGTCTTGGTTTTGGATAATATCTCGCAATGGTGCGTAAAACTGATGGAGAAGAAATCATGCCAATCCAAATCGCCCGCCGATGGCTGGCGATTTATAACCAAGCTCCAAGACTCATATTACCTTTGCACCCATTGAGTGCGTGTTTGCTTATCCCCGAATTTGCAGCACATTTTGATAATGTGCGCTCACGCAAACGGCTTGTTTATAGGCGGTGTACAAATCATACATATTTACATTAAACATCATCCAACCAGTATCGTTCTGTCGCCTGAAACGACAACTAATGTTGGCTTACTCCGGTCGGGGTAAGCATGTTGAACGACCGAGGTAAACACGTTGAACGACCGAAGTAAGCACGTTGAACGGTCGGGGTAAGACAAGAAAAGGAGCCATTTGGGATAGTTAAAGGAGTTATTTTGAAGAAGAAAAAAACTTGGACAAAATAAATTGGGTGCAGCGGAGGCCGGAGACCTCCGCCACGGATAAAAAAAGCTATGCTCTGCCGAAGAACATTTCGGGTTCCTTGCGGCCCTCGAACGCCTTGCGCAACTTGAACTTGGCAGCCTTGTACATCAAGCCGCCAAACTTGCGGGCGTTCTCCGGACAAACCACGGTGCAGCGTCCGCAGGAGATGCACAGCTTGTCGTCGGTCTTATAGGGGGTGTCGTCGGGGATGGCGCCGACTGGACACTGCTGCACACATGTCTTGCAGGCCTTGCACTGGCTCTTGCTTGCCTCGGGATGGAGCGGCACGGGGGTGATGTCGCGGTAAGGGCGGTTGCCCTTCACGTTGAGGTGGGCAAGGTCGGCAAGCTGGCGTGTGGAGAGAATCAGCTGACGGCTCTTCTCGGCAAACTCAGCCACGAGCTTCATGTCGTCGGCGTCGGGACGGCCCTCCGCCACGGAGGGGAAGATGGCGTGCTGTGCCACGAAAGCGGCGGCAGCCACCACCTTGAAGCCATTCTGCTCGACAAGGTCCTCAAGCTCGATGAGCGTGTCGTCGTAGGCACGGTTGCCGTAGGTGCACACAACGATGGCCGGGGTGTTGCTGCCGATGAAGCGGCTCACCGGTCCGGCTGCCATCTGCGGCACGCGTCCTGCGTAGGAAGGCACGCCGATGATGAGCAGGTCGCCGTCGCTCGAAAGCGTCACGTCGTCGTTCATCACTCCATTGGTTATGTCGTACTCCTTTATTGTCGCGTCGCCGAAGTTGGCGGCGATGGCGCGCATGATGCGGCGAGTCGTAAATGTGGCACTATAGTATGCCAGGTGTATTTTCTTGATATTCATAATGCTTGATGATATATACGGAAAAAGGGTTAGAACATTGCATGTCAATATTCTAACCCTTTCTGTTGTCGGGATGACTGGACTCGAACCAGCGACCACACGCCCCCCAGACGTGTACGCTAACCAACTGCGCTACATCCCGTACTTCTCAAAAGCGAGTGCAAAGTTAGCGTTTTATTATGAAACGACCAAATTTCCCGACAACTTTTTTATGTTTATATGGCTTTCAGTACAATCTTCTGCGAGTACTCCTTGGTGGCAGCGTTGTAGATATTGCATACCGACTGGTAGGACGTGGCGGGATAGGTGCCCTTGTGGAGCGTCAGCTTCTGGCGGACGTGCACCGTGCGGTTTTTCTCGTCGCAGACAACCGTCGACGAGAAGCTGCCCACATCGGTCGTGAGCGCCGCGTCGCGCGGTATCGACTCTATGGTGTAGCCTTCGGGCAGGTGCAGGGTGATGACCTCCTCGTTGCAGAACCCGTAGTCAATCTCCACTGGCTGGCAGCGGTCGGCGCGCGTTTTCATGCTGTCAGTTGTGCGGCGCATGGTGTTGACCGGTATGAACATGCGAGTGCCTGTCTTGCCGGCATAGTTGCGGCAGGAGACGGTGGAGGTCAGAGTTATGCGCGGTGCAACGCGGGTGGCAGTGAGGTCGGTATTTGTCTCTGCCACGTCAAGCGACTTCACGTCGGCAGCCGACAGCGACAGCATCCTAAGCAGGCGCTTGTTGCGGTCGGCGACATTCTGCTCAGTCCACGACAGGCTTGACTCGCACTCTCCGCAGTCGTTGCGCTGGGTCATGCTCACAGCGGCATTGCCGTCGGGGGTTATGGCAAGGTCGAGCTCGGTGCGCTGCAGGTTGGCGATGTCGGCTCCTCCCACGCCCTTCATGGGATGCCCGAGGGTGAGCAGACATGCCGGCAGCGTGTTGATGTAGCCATGTTCGGCAGAGCCGTCGAGATAAACCATCGTGGTGTCGTCTTTCATAACGCCCACTACAAAGGTGTTGATGTAGTCCTTGGTAGGGTGAGTGACGGGCAGTCGTCCGTTGCCACGCAGACGGAGCATCACGGGGGTACACTTCATGCCAAGGTCGTCGAGCACGTTCATGATGAGGAAATTGATGTCGGCATTGCTTGCCGTGCCTTCCTTGAGCACGTCGCGCGAAGGGTTGCCGTAAAGCTCGTAGTCGCCGTTCCACTTCACCCGGCTTGTCACCAGCTTCCACACCGCCTCAATTTTCTTTCCGAAATCACTGATGGAGGCTATGCCGGCCGACTTCATCTCGTCGCGCAAGGGGTTGGAGCGGCGCAACCTGCCGCCGAAACTGTCGTCGGAACTGAATGTCTTGTCGATGTCCGACCACGATGCGGCATAGTCCTCATTAGCATAACCGGGTATGCTGATGCTGCGCAACTCGAAGCTCACAAGGTTGCTGTACTGCCTTGGACACCACACATAGCTGTCGCCCACGATTGCGGGAAGGTTTCTGCCAACAAATGAGTAGGCCTTGGTTGAGCAGGGGGCAGAGCCCGGCAGGTAAGACTGGCTTCCCGTGCCGACGTTCTGCTCAATGCGGTGGAAACCAGTCATCTCGCAGTCGAAGACAAAGTATTCCGGCACTTCAACACTGTACGACGTGTAGGCGGTTGGAATGTCGTCCTGTGCATACCAGTCGTCGATTTGGGTCACGTAGTTGCTGACCTTCGTATACTGATACTCTATCACCGTGCCCACCTTCACATTAGGCACGGTGAACTTGCACAGCGAGTAGTCGTCGTCGACACGCTCGTTGAACACCATGCTGCTCTCCATCTTCGACTTCACGAGCTTGCCGCCCTCCATGTTGTAGGCTGTCGCCTTGAGGCCGGAAATCAAGTCTTTCTTGTACTTCGTGTCTTTCGGATTGAAATATGAGATGCTGACATTGGCTTTGTCTACCCCACTGCTCTTCAGTATCTTTATGCGCCGCTGATATGCAGACCGTTGTCATTTATACTGACTTTTTGTTTCGCTCTTACCGTTTTTTCACACCATTACATTCATGAGAATGAATATTTATAAGTAACTTTGCATAGTAAATAAAATCACTAAAAAACATCTGTTATGCAATATATTCTCACAGCGCCGCAAACCCTCGACGCCGACATCAAACTTCCGGCATCGAAAAGCATAAGCAACCGTGCGCTGATTATACACGCCCTGTCGAAGGGCAACATCATGCCGGAGAACCTGTCGGTGTGCGACGACACCGAGGTGATAGTAAACGCTCTCATGTACAATCCCGACACCATCGACATCAAGGCCGCCGGCACCGCCATGCGATTCATGACCGCCTACCTGTCGACAACTCCCGGCGAACACGTCATCACCGGCACCGACCGCATGAAGAAGCGCCCCATTGCCATACTTGTGGACGCGCTGCGATACATCGGCGCCGACATTGAGTATGTTGGCGAGGAGGGTTTTCCGCCGCTCCGCATAAAGGGCCGTCCGCTCGACGGCGGATACATGGAGGTGCCAGCCAACATCAGCTCGCAGTACATATCGGCCTTGCTGATGATTGGTCCGGTGCTGAAGAACGGACTTGAACTGAAGATGACGGGCGAGATTGCGTCGCGGCCTTACATAGACCTCACGCTGTGGATGATGCGCGAGTTTGGAGCCGACGCCGACTGGAGCGACATCGACACCGTGAAGGTGAACCCCAAGCCCTACCAGCAGCACAAGTACACGATAGAAAGCGACTGGAGCGCGTCGTCCTACTGGTATGAGATGATGGCGCTCATAGGCGACTCAGAGTCGGCTGTCAGCTTCGAGGGACTGTTCGACGCCTCTAAGCAAGGCGATTCCATCGTGAAGTACATCTTCTCGCTGCTCGGCGTGAAGACGCGCTTCTCAACAACCGACAACTCAGCCCACCCCATCGTGAGACTCAAGAAACTGCCGTGCCTGCTCCCGCGCATCGACTACGACTTTGTGGCGGCACCCGACTTGGCGCAGACGGTTGTGGTGACGTGCGCGCTGATGGACATACCCTTCCAGTTCACCGGACTGGCGAGTCTCAAGATAAAGGAGACCGACCGCATCGAGGCGCTGAAGCACGAGCTGAAAAAGCTTGGCTACGTGCTGCGCGACGAGAACAACGACACGCTCATCTGGGACGGCACACGCTGCGAGCCGTCGCTTGAGCCTATCGACACCTACGAGGACCACCGCATGGCTATGGCATTCGCACCAGCCGCCATCAAGTTTCCGGGACTGCGCATCAACAACCCGCAGGTGGTCACGAAGTCATACCCGCAATTCTGGGACGACCTTGAAAAGGCGGGATGGGTGATAGAGAAAGTGAAGTAACGGCAACATATATCAAATTCACACAAACGACAACATGCTCATTCTCATACTATCGATAGTGGCACTCGGCGTGTTTGCCGCCATATACTCCATCGTGGCGAACCGCGGCAAACACGACGACGAGCCGATAACCGTGGCGCAGACGTGTGCCACGTGCGACGGCTCGTCGAACACCAAGTGTGAACAGGACTGCATGATGGAAGCCTCAACAAAGCCCATCGAATATTTTGACGACGAGGAACTCGACGCCTTCAGCAACCGCCCGTCCGACGCCTACACCGACGACGAGGCACAGCAGTTTGCCGACGTGCTCTACACCATGCGGCAGGACGAGGTGGCGGCCTGGTGCCGCAGCCTCCACCTGCGTGGCATCGAACTGCCCGACCAGATAAAGGACGAGGTGGTGATGATGGTTTCCGACAACTGACCACACAATAAAACGACACTCTACTACGTTAATTATACGTGAAAAGATTTCATTCCCTACATATAGCTCCTCTCATCATCGCCGCATTGCTCATTGTGGCGACAGGATGCTCTACACAAAAGAATACGGCCAAGACGCGTTTCTGGCAGTCGTTCAAGGCGCGCTACAACACCTACTACAACGGCTCGCTGGCATACATCGACGGCTCTCTTGAAAAAGAAAACGGCAACAAGGACAACTACACCGAGATTATTCCGCTCTACACCGTAGGCAACAAGCAGAGCCGAGAACTGGGCAAGTCGAACTTCGACCGCGCCATCGAGAAGTGCCAGAAGACAATCAAGCTGCACAGCATAAAGAGGCGCCCTGAATGGACCAAGAGCCGGCGCAAGACCGAGAAGGACATCGAGTGGCTGTCGCGGCGAGAATACAACCCGTTTCTCTGGCGCGCATGGCTACTCATGGGACGCTCGCAGTTCTACAAGGGGGCGTTCGACGAGGCTGCCTCGACGTTTGCCTACATGGGACGCCTCTACCAGACGCAGCCTGCCATATACGCAAAGTCGCGCGCATGGCTTGCCAAGAGCTATATAGAGGAGGGATGGATCTACGACGCCGAGGACGTGATACGAGGTATGCAGCGCGACTCCATCCACTGGTCGGCGCGCAAGGAATGGGACTATACCTACGCCGACTACTACATCCATACCGGCGACTACGCTTCTGCCATTCCCTACCTGCGACGTGTCATCAAGCATGAGATGCGCCGCAAGCAGCGCGCGCGCGAATGGTACTTGATGGGACAGCTGCAGTCGGCTCTCGGCAACAAGACGGAGGCCATGAAGGCCTACCGCCATGTAATCAGCCAAAACCCACCCTACGAAACTGAGTTCAACGCGCGCATAGCCATGACGGAGGTGATGTCGGGCACGCAGTCGAAGAAGATGATCGGCAGACTGAAGCGCATGGCGGCCTCCGACAAGAACAAGGACTACCTCGACCAGGTGTACTATGCCATCGGCAACATATACATGTCGCGACGCGACACAACCAACGCCATCACTGCCTACGAGCGCGGTGCCGCCAAAGCCACACGCTCGGGCATTGAGAAGGGTGTGCTGCTGTTGCGCCTTGGCGACATATACTGGGACATGGAACGCTACAACGATGCCGGACGCTGCTACGGCGAGGCTATCGGACTGCTCGACAAGGACCGCAAGGACTACGAACAGTTGTCGGAACGCTCGAAGGTGCTCGACCAACTCGTACCATACACCGAT
The DNA here is from genome assembly GCA_050875085.1 of Prevotella sp. Classification (GTDB taxonomy): domain Bacteria; phylum Bacteroidota; class Bacteroidia; order Bacteroidales; family Bacteroidaceae; genus Prevotella. The sequence continues at coordinate 7,110 of JBNMLZ010000075.1, forward strand.
GCAGTGCACCTGCAGGACTCGCTGCAGTCGCTCGCCCACATGAGCGAGGCTGAGCGCAACGCTGCCATCGACCGCACCATAGCCGAACTGAAACGCAAGGAGAAGGAGGAAAAGCGCAAACAGCAGGAGCAGAACGCGCAGGAGACCATCAGCAAGAACGGCGGCAACAACATGGACCAAAAGAACACCGGCAACCAGACGCAACAGAACCAGCAGGGCAAGAACGCCACATGGTACTTCTACAACCCCATGGCGGTGAGCCAGGGCAAGGCGGCGTTCCAGAAACTCTGGGGCAAGCGCGAGAATGTGGACAACTGGCAGCGCGTCAACAAGACCGTTGTGGCGATGCCCGGCGACGAGCAGGAACTCTCGCAGCAGCAACTCGACTCCATCGCAACTGCCGAGGCAACAGCCGACTCACTGGCACAGATCGCCGACAGCGCACAGAACGACCCGCACAAGCGAGAATACTACATGGCGCAGATTCCGTTCACCGAGGAACAGGTGGCTGCAAGCAACAAGATTATCGAGGACGGACTCTACAACTCGGGCGTGATATTCAAGGACAAACTCGACAACCTGCCGCTGTCGGAGAAACAGTTGCGGCGACTCGTCGACAACTATCCCGACTTCGAGCACCTTGCCGACGCCTACTATCACCTCTACTTATTATATATGCGCAAGAACGAGCCGCAAACCGCCGAGACCTACGTGGAGCGGCTCAAGACCGAATATCCCGACAACGAGTGGACAACGCTGCTCAGCGACCCGCACTTCGTGGAGAACGCGCGGTTTGGCGTGGCAGTGGAGGACTCGCTCTATGCCTCCACCTACGACGCTTTCAAGGCGGCACGATACAATGAGGTGGCAGCCAACGTGAAGGTGTCGACCGACAGATTTCCACTCGGCGCCAACCGAGACAAGTTTGTATTCATCGGCGGACTCAGCAAGCTAAACGACGGCGATGCCGACGGTTGCCTTGCCGACATGAAGACCGTGGTGGAGAAGTATCCACAGAGCGGCGTGGCGCAAATGGCGGGCATGATTGTCAAGGGCGTGTCGGAAGGACGACGGCTGTATGGCGGCAAGTTCGACCTTGCAGGCGTGTGGGACCGCCGCTCGGTGGTGCTGCGCGACAGCGACTCAACAGCCGTGCGCGCACTTACAGCCGACCGCAACGCGGCGTTTGTCTACACGATTGTCTACAACCCCGACTCCACCGACGAGAACCGTATGCTGTTTGAGTTGGCACGCTACAACTTCACGAGTTATCTTGTGCGCAACTTCGACATAGCCATAGAGGATGCCGATGGGCTGCACCGCATGACCGTCAGAGGATTCCGCAACTACGACGAGGCTTTGCAGTATGCCCGACAGCTCCACAGCCAGGCATCCGTGGCAAGGCTAATAGGCAAGAATCGATCGTTCATCATCAGCGAAACCAACCTGCCGTTGCTCGGACGGCAATACAGCTATGCCGAATACGAGAAGTTCTACGCCAAGCACTTCGCTCCGCTCAAGACCAGCACCGAACCGCTGCTCTCCGAGCCTGACGTGGTGACACCTGCCCCACGTCCACGCAACGACGAGAAACAGAACGGCGACGGCTTCGACGACTTCGACAATCCATCCGGCAACTCACAGAACACCACCAACACCGTGCTTGAGGACGAGCCTGCAAAGGCTACAGACAACAACGGCAGCGAGGTAATACCCGATGACAATAATCCGACTGGCAACAACTCCAGTGAAGAGATTATCCCGGATGTTGTGCCTGAGACAAAGACTGAGGTGAAGCCAGAAGTAAAGCCAGAACCTAAGCCAGAGGTGAAATCTGAGCCAAAGCCAGAGGTGAAACAAGAAGCGAAGCCAGAGGTAAAACCAGAGTCCAAGCCACAGTCTGCCAAGCAGTTGGAGGATGAATTCTACTTCGGCGACGACCCCACCCCATCGACATCGACAAACAAGAAAAAGCAGAACACCACCGACTTCGACAACGACGAGTACTACGACCTCGATGGGTTCTAAACTGTAAAATAAACGTACCGACTATGACAACAGGATATTTGCTATGGGTCGACGACGAGATTGAACTTCTTCGCGCCCACATCATTTTTCTACAGAAGAAAGGCTATGAGGTAGTAACGGTGAGCAACGGCACCGACGCCATTGAGGAGTGCAGCCGGCACACCTTCGACCTTGTACTGCTCGACGAGATGATGCCAGGACTGACAGGTCTGGAGACGCTGCAACGCATCAAGGAGATACAGCCTGCCACGCCCGTAGTCATGGTGACGAAGAGCGAGGAGGAGAACATCATGGACCAGGCGATAGGCTCCAAGATTGCCGACTATCTGATAAAGCCTGTCAACCCAAGCCAAATTCTGCTCACACTGAAGAAGAACATCCACAAGAAGCAGATTGTCACCGAGGTGACACAGACTGGCTACCAGCAGAACTTCCAGAACATATCAATGCAGATAATGGACAGCCAGTCACTCGACGACTGGAAGGAGGTGTACCGACGACTCGTGCACTGGGAACTGGAACTAAGCTCCACAGACTCGTCGATGACCGAGATGCTGCAAATGCAGAAGGAAGAAGCCGACAACGGCTTTGCCAAGTTCATCAAACGCAACTACATGGACTGGGTGAAGCCTGGTAGTACAGAGCGCCCGCTCATGAGTCCCGACATATTCAAGAGCAAGGTGTTCCCGCTGCTCAACGCCGGAGAGAAGGTGTTCCTCATTGTTATCGACAACTTCCGCTACGACCAGTGGCGCGTGCTGTCACAGGAGATTGGCGACATGTTCGACATCGACGAGGACATGTATGTCAGCATCTTGCCTACAGCCACGCAATACGCACGCAACGCCATCTTCTCTGGTCTCATGCCGGAGCAAATAGAGAAGATATTTCCCGACCTGTGGGTCGACGAGGACGAGGAGGAGGGCAAGAACCTCAACGAGGAGCCGCTTGTGCGCACGCAGATAGAGCGCTTCCGCCGCCACGACTCGTTCTCCTATCACAAGATTAACGATTCTGCCGG
>JBNMLZ010000076.1:0-10083 GCA_050875085.1 Prevotella sp.
AAAAAGTTCTATGTATTTAGATCAGGCAAAAAAACAAGAGATCTTTGGACAGTACGGAAAGTCTAACACTGATACTGGCTCAGCTGAGAGCCAGATAGCATTGTTCTCATACCGTATTTCCCATTTGACGGAACATCTTAAGAAGAACCGTAAAGATTATACTACCGCACGTTCACTGACACAGCTGGTAGGAAAGCGCCGCGCATTGCTCAACTATCTGTACGACCGCGACATCAATCGCTATCGTGCCATCATCAAGGCTCTCGGTCTGCGTAAGTAATTTCTTTCGCACACATGTCTTGAACGAGTCATTGCACAACACGGCAATTGCTTAAGGCAACACAAAGTGCCGCAAATTCCATTTGGAGTTTGCGGCACTTTCGCGTTTTGTCGGCAGGTCGCGTATTATCTGTAGGTATAGAGTTGACGCATGACAAAAAATAATGCGTTTTTTTTGCTTTTTCGCTAAAAGTTGTTAACTTTGCATGGTTCTAAGGAAGAACAATAGTGTAAACGCAAATTAAAACCCAAAAAGAATTGCCTATCGAAGCACATTTACTTAACAGTAAAATAAATTAAGAAAATGAAGAAATTGCAGGATATGACCGACGAGGAGTTGGCCTTATCATACGCCGAAGGCAACAACAAGGCTTTTGATTTGTTGTTGCTTCACAATCAGTCGAAGCTATTCTCCTACATACTATTCATCGTGCACGACCGCGAAACGGCTGAAGACATATTCCAGGAGACGTTTGTGAAGGCCATCACGCGTCTGCAGAACGGCTGCTACACCGTGAGCGGCAAGTTCGGGGCATGGATAATGCGCATCGCCCACAACGTAATCATGGACTGGTATCGTGACCAGTCGGCGCAGCGCATCGTTGAGACGACTGCCGACAACGACCTCTCAAACATTCCAGGTGCCGACCTCCACGTGGGCTGCATAGAGAACCACTATGTCAACGCCCAGGTGATGTCAGACGTGCGCCGGTTGCTCGACGCGCTGCCGCCGTCGCAGCGTGAGGTTATATATATGCGGTATTACCAGCAGCTGTCGTTCAAGGAAATTGCCGACACGACAAGCGTGAGCATCAATACTGCCCTTGGCCGTATGCGCTACGCGTTGCTCAACATGCGGCGTATGGCGAAGGCTTATGACATGGGCTTGCAGCTCGTATAAAAAGCAAATAAAATTCATATAGAAAACAAAAGAGGTTGGTGCAGGATGCTACCAACCTCAAGTAATCAGATTTCGTAAATATCGAAATCCCTAAAAATGATACCGCAAATATATAGCTTTATTCTGAACAAAGCAAATATTTTGTGGAAAATGTTGATAATTTAACAATTAAAGCTAAATTTGAAACAAATATGGGTAGAAATAAATATTCAAACGGCGAGGTGAACGCCATCGCCAAACTCTTGCGACTTAAAAACTCGGCAAACCGTGCCAAGCAGAAGGAGATACGCCATAAGCTGCGTGTTGACTTCGAGTTCAACATATCCGACTTCAACGAGCCAGGCAAGGCATTCGGCGAGCAGGAACTCTATGATGCAATCCACCGTGGAGCCATAGCCATTCTCGACGACCAGACCATTGCCGACATGAAGGCAAAGCGCCTGCGTGACAGGCAGCGCGACGAGGCGGCGCGACAGCAGGAGGCTGTGGCGGCTGGCGATCAGACCGACTGGAAGGAGGCCATGAAGCAGTGGGAAGACTGGGAGGCTGAGGAAATGAGCAAGATTGACAAATAAAATAAACTGTATATTAACCTTATTTTAATGCGGTAAAGTTTGTGGAGTTGGTGGAAATGTATATCTTTGCATCGTGAAAGACAACATTAAAGATATACATTAAAAACAACATTATCATTAACTCTAAAACAAAACTATTATGATTAAAACTTTACGCTATTCAATGCTTGCCTTGCTGGCAATGGTTGCCAACATCACATTCGCACAGGAAACTGTAGACAACATCGCAGCTTTCAAGGCTCTTGACAAGAACACTACTGCCGTGCTCACTCTTAAGGAAGCACAGGTGGTTTACAAGAATGAGTTCAAATCGAAGAGTGGTTCAACAACAACCGAATATTACGTGCGCGACGCTTCTGGTGCAATCCAGTTCTACAACACCGGACTTAATCTTGCAGAGGGGCAGGTGCTCAACGGAACCATAGAGGGCAAGTATTCACCCTACAACGGCACTCCTGAGCTTGCAAAGACCGACAACACATCGGCTGAAAATCTTACTATCACAGAAGGAACCGTGACTCCTACATCCGTCACCGTGGCTGACCTTCAGGACGACAAATACATCTGCGACCTTATCGTTGTGAAAGGCAAACTCACAGAAGAGGAAAGCGGCAACTACAAGAACTACTACGTGTCGGATGGAGACAACAAGGTGATGGTGTATGACAAGTTCAAGACCGGTGTTACAATTCCAAGTGACGGTAATGAGTATGAGGTTAAGGGCGTTTTGGTGAGCGCTAAACTCAGTGGCAATATCGTCTATGAGATTTCTCCTCTGTCTATAAACACCGCAACAGGCATCAACACAATCAACACTACAGTATCAACAGAGAACGGTGTGCTTTACAATGTTGCAGGTCAGCGCGTGAACAACGACTACAAGGGACTTGTAATCATGAACGGCAAGAAGTTGCTCAAGAAGTAAAAAACAATATAAGCGGAAGTGGCATATTGGCGCTACTTCCGCTTTTTTCTTTTCCATGCCAATAAAAAATCGGCTGTATTTGCTTTTATGTGCGAGAAAATAAGTAAGTTTGCACCATAATATCAATTTATCGGAAAATGACTTATACTATTGAAAAAGTAACAACGCTCATCGGAGCCCACCGCTTTGGCACAGCCGACGCCAACATCGGGTTCCTGCTAACCGACAGCCGCTCGCTGTGCTTCGCCGAGGAGACACTGTTCTTCGCCCTGAAGTCGGGACGCGGCGACGGCCATAACTATATTTCCGACCTCTACCGCCGTGGAGTGCGCAACTTCGTTGTGGAACACGTGCCGGTGGACTACGCCTCGACCTACGCCGACGCCAACTTCCTGCGCGTTGAGAACTCGCTCGTCGCCCTGCAGCGGCTTGCCGAGCGCCACCGCGACGAGTACAACATACCTATCGTGGGCATCACAGGCTCCAACGGCAAGACCATCGTCAAGGAATGGCTCTACCAGCTCTTGTCACCCGAAGTCAACGTGACGCGCTCGCCACGCTCATACAATTCGCAGATTGGCGTGCCTCTGTCCGTATGGCTGCTCAATGAGCAGAGCCAGGTGGGAGTGTTCGAGGCCGGCATCAGCGAGCCGGGCGAGATGCTTGCCTTGCGCGACATCATTCAGCCTACCATCGCCGTGCTTACATTCATCGGCGACGCCCACCAGAAGAACTTCAAGTCGCTTGAGGAGAAATGCCGCGAGAAGGTCATCCTCTTCCACGATGCCAAGACAATAGTCTACTGCAAGGACGACACGCTCGTCGACAATGTGGTGAAGAGTTTCGACTACAAGGGCGAGAACCTCTCGTGGTCGATGAAGGACCCGCAGGCTGCCATGTTTGTTGAGAATGTTGAGAAGAAAGATTTTACCTCGACTATACATTATGTGTTCAATGGCGAGAAAGGCACCTACGACCTGCCGTTCATTGATGAGGCTTCTGTGCGCAACTCCGTCACGACAGCCGTCGTTGCCTTGCACCTCGGACTCTCGCGCGAGCACCTTGCCGAGCGCATGGCTGCCCTTGAGCCGGTGGCAATGCGCCTTGAGGTGAAGGAGGGACAGCACGGATGCACGCTCATCAACGACTCCTACAACTCCGACATCAACTCCTTGGACATCGCCCTCGACTTCATGAGCCGCCGCCCCGACCACAAGGGACGCAAGCGCACGCTCATCCTGAGCGACATCTACCAGACGGGCGAACCGCTCGACCATCTCTACAAGGAGGTGTCCAACCTATGCTTGCAGCGCGGCGTGAACAAGATTATTGGCATTGGTCCGCAGATTATGGATCATGCCGACATGATACGCGTGCCGGAGAAGTTCTTCTTCCACGACGTGACTTCGTTTATCCACAGCGCTGTGTTCGAGTCGTTGCGCGATGAGGTGATACTCATCAAGGGTGCGCGCCGCTTCGGATTCGACAATATCACCGAACTGCTCGTGCAGAAGGTGCATGAGACCATTCTTGAGGTGAACCTCTCCAACGTTGTCAAGAACCTCAACTTCTACCGCTCGTTCATGAAGCCCGAGACAAAGCTCGTGTGCATGATAAAGGCCGACGCCTACGGAGCCGGTGCAGTTGAGATTGCAAAGACACTGCAAGACCACCGCGTCGACTATCTTGCCGTGGCTGTGGCCGACGAGGGTGTGACGCTGCGCAAGAACGGCATCACGTCGAACATCATGATTATGAATCCCGAGATGTCGGCGTTCAAGACAATGTTCGACTACGACCTTGAGCCTGAGGTTTACTCCTTCCGATTGCTTGACGCCCTCGTGCGCGAGGCGCAGAAGAACGGCATCAGCAACTTCCCCGTTCACATCAAGCTCGACACCGGTATGCACCGCCTCGGCTTCGACCCGCTGAAGGACATGCCCGAGCTTATCGACCGTCTGCAGCACCAGTCGGCTGTCATCCCGCGCTCGGTGTTCTCACACTTCGTGGGTAGCGACTCCGACTCGTTCGACGACTTTTCCTCCCATCAGTTTGAACTCTTCGAGAAGGGCAGCTCGCAGCTTTGCGCCGCCTTCCCGCACAAGATACTGCGCCACATCGACAACTCCGCCGGCATTGAGCACTTCCCCGAGCGCCAGCTCGACATGTGCCGCCTGGGGCTGGGACTCTACGGCTACGACTCGCGCGACAACTCGATGATAAACAACGTGACAACGCTGAAGACCACAATACTTCAGATTCACGACCTGCCGGCTGGCGAGACCGTGGGCTACAGCCGCAAGGGTGTGCTGACACGCGACTCGCGCATCGCCGCCATTCCTATCGGCTATGCCGACGGACTCAACCGCCATCTTGGCAACCGCCACTGTTATTGCCTCGTCAACGGTAAGCGTGCCGAGTATGTTGGCAACATCTGCATGGACGTGGCGATGATCGACGTGACCGACATCGACTGCCACGAGGGCGACCAGGTGATAATCTTCGGTGAGGAATTGCCCGTGACGGTGCTCTCAGATGCCATCGACACCATTCCTTACGAGGTGCTGACGGGCATCAGCAACCGTGTGAAGAGGGTTTATTACCAGGACTAAAACATACTACGGAACGTCGGACTCCCGTCCGACGCTATCTCTGGAACACTATACTCCTGTCCGACGCATCTCCGGAACGTCGGACTCCTGTCCGACGCTATGCAATAAATTGTATCATTTATAAGTGATTTTTTTGCAGCGCGGCGGACAGGAGTCCGCCGTTCCGGAGAAGTGTTACAGCCTAAATCTTTTTGCTAAAAACCGATAAATACTACCATAACAAACCAATGACAATGAACAAACTTGCTTCTTTCGCTTGCGCAGGACTTGCCTGTGTACCGTCCGTGCTCTTTGCCAAGACCGTAAAGACTCAGAAGACAGACTCCTCACGTCCCAACATATTGTTTATTCTTTGCGACGACATGGGCTATGGCGACCTTGCCTGTTATGGTCAGCCGTTCATCTCCACGCCCAATATCGACCGCATGGCAAGCGAGGGAATGAGGTTCACGCAGGCTTATGCTGGTTCACCGGTGTCGGCACCGTCACGTGCCACGATAATGACTGGTCAGCACTCGGGTCATACGCATGTGCGTGGCAACAAGGAGTACTGGTCGTATGACAAGACGGTGAAGTATGGCGACAATGTTGACTTTGCTGTTGTCGGTCAGGAACCTTACGACCCAGCCCACAAAATCCTGCCAGAGATACTGAAGGATCGTGGCTACCGCACAGGCTTGTTCGGCAAATGGGCTGGGGGCTATGAGGGTTCGGCATCGACACCCGACAAGCGCGGCATAGATGAATTCTATGGCTATATCTGCCAGTTTCAGGCTCATCTGTATTATCCCAATTTCCTAAACCGCTACTCGCGCTCATTGGGCGACACTGCCGTTGTGCGTGAGGTGATGGAGGACAATATTAGGTATCCGATGTTCGGGCGCGACTATTTCAAGCGCACACAGTATTCTGCACGCATAATACACGACAAGGCATTGGAGTGGCTTGACAAGCAGGACACGCGGCATCCGTTTGTCGGATTCTTCACATACACGCTGCCACATGCCGAGCTTGCACAGCCCGATGATGATATACTCGAAGGATATAAAAAGAAATTTTTTGTTGATAAGACGTGGGGCGGCCAGGAAGGGTCGCGCTACAACCCGGTGGAGCATACCCATGCGCAGTTTGCCGGAATGATAACGCGTCTTGACGCTTACGTTGGTGAGGTGATGGCAAAGCTGAAGGAAAAGGGACTGGACAAAAACACCATCGTGATATTCACTTCCGACAACGGACCTCATGAGGAGGGCGGGGCAGACCCTGAATATTTCGGACGCGACGGCAAGTTGCGCGGACTGAAGCGCCAGTGCTACGAGGGCGGTATACGCATCCCGTTCATAGCATGGTGGCCCGGACATATCAAGGCCGGTACCGTGAATGAACTGCCGTTTGCCTTCTACGACCTAATGCCGACCTTCTGCGACCTTGCCGGCATAAAGAATTTCCGCAAACGCTATACAAACCATTCATTGCCTGGCGACGGCTTCGATGGACTATCCATTGCCCCGACGCTGCTCGGCAACGATGCCGCGCAACAGAAGCACGACCATCTGTATTGGGAATTCCACGAGACTGACCAGATTGCCGTGCGCCGTGGCGACTGGAAGCTCGTAGTCGTGAAAGGCGAGCCGCGCCTCTACAATCTTGCCAACGACATACATGAGGACCACAATCTCGCAGCCGAACATCCCGACAAAGTGCGTGAGCTTATAGACCTAATAAAACAAGAACATACGGACAACCCGATGTTCAAGGTCACGCTGCCGTATTAGTCTATTTCAGCCATTCTCCTACAGTTTCCGCATACGCCCCGATGCATCCATATCCGCCATGCACATTCGTGTATGTGGAATAGGCGAAGGCAAGACCATATTTGCCGAGGTCGTTGTTTGTTATGTCGTTGAGTGAGCGCAACATGCTGTTGTACTCTTCAGACAAGGCAATCAGGTGTGGACGGTAGCTTTTGTAGCCGAAACTTGCCCAAACATCAATATAAAGATGTAGAGTGGCACGACCTTTTGCGAATGTTGCGTTTGTGAAGTTGTATATGTTTTTATAAAAGTCAGCGTTCCAGTCACCGAAGTCAAACTCTGTGTTTGACGTGTTGTTGAGTAAAATCGTGTTAAGGTGACAATAGGCGTTGTATAGGCTCACGTTCCACACGCGCTCCTTTCCGCTTCGTGTTGTGCTGTAGAAGTTGGCGCCGATGTCGAGTCGGTGATAAGCTGGAAGCCGATAATTGTTCGGCTGGTCGAAGATATAGTCGTAGCTATAATTTGTGTCGCCCGGAATGTTTGGCTGCAAGGTGTAGCCAACTGGCATTGTGACACGATTGCCGGAGTGGAATGTCCAAGCGGCATACATTGATATTCCGTGGCTGAAGCGGTAGCTGAGGGATATGTCTATTTTATGGCGGTTGTCAAACTGGTCGTCAAACCACGTCTTGTAGATGTCCTTGAACAGCCTTCGGCTCCATGACAGGGTGTAAGCCAATGAGACGGTGGTCTTGGCAGTTGAGTATTTTGCGTCTGCCTCAATTCCGTAAGACTTGCCAATTCCATCAGCCACATCCTTGTCCCATGTCGTGGCAGACGGTTGCAGCCCCATCCAGTGGCGGTATTGCAATAGATGCGACGACCGCTTGTAGTAGGCTTCGAGCGAAAAGCTGAGGCTGCCGGACGGTTGCGCGTATATGCCGGCGGCAAACTGGTGTGATAGTGTAGGCTCAATCTTGTCGGTCGTTGGCACCCAAAAGTCGGTTGGCAGTTCGAGAAAGCTGCTCGCCATGCGGTGGATGCTTTGCGACATGTGAGTGTAGGAGAATTTAAGCGATGTCGTGTGCGCCATTTGCCATTTCAAGGCGAAGCGCGGGTCTACCATAAAGTAAGTGCGTCTGCTTACGGCTGTGAGTGTGAGGCTTGATCCAAGGTTGGCAGACAGATTGTTGCCCAAACGCATTTCGTCCTCGGCATAGACAGTAGCTTCATGTGACACAACCCTGACGCTTGAGCGCACGTCGGTGGTGTCGCATCCCGTTGACGGGTCGCCGTAGTAGAATGCTTGCCGGATTGTCTGTGGATGGAACAGGTGGCGTGTGATGGAAGAGCCGAAATGTAAGTGTTGATTGCGTGTAGGCTGCCAGTTGAAGTCGGCATGTGCGGCGATGTCAAACATGCGTGTGTTGTTTGTCCGCAGGTCGAGAAAGTTGCGGCGGTGTCCTTTTGAGTTTATGATGTCGTAGTCTTCTTCACTGTATTTGTGGCGCGAGTGGCTGAATGTGGCGTTGAGCATGGCAGACATCGACAGAGTTGGCGACAATTGGAAATCGCCGCCGAGCGTGAAGTTGAGGTTGCCCCATGCGAGTTTGTTGTTTGTGTCGTCCACGTTGTCGCCTGAGTAGCTCTTGTCACCTATGCCATAGTTGTCGTAGCCGGAGTAGAGGCTTGCCCAAAGCGTGGTGTGGCTGTTGGCGTGGTGGGTCAGTTTGGCGTTGAGGTCGTGGAACATGTAGTTGATGCTGTATTTCTCGTCGTTGTTGCTGTTGATAATTGCGAAGGCTGGTTTCAGGAGCAAGTCAATCCAACTGCGGCGCAATGAGACGTTGAACGACGTTCGGTTTCTGCTTATCGGACCCTCCACCTGCACACGTCCGTCGAGCAGTCCGATGGAAAACGTGCCGTGGACGCGCTCCATGTTGCCGTCGCGTGTGCGCACGTCGGTTATTGATGATATGCGTCCGCTGTAGCGTGCCGGAAAACCGCTTTTGTAGAAGTCCACGTTCTTGATGATGTCGGAGTTGAAAGCCGAGAAGAGTCCCAACGAATGGTTTGTCTGGTAGAGCGGAGTGCCGTCAAGCAGGAATAGGTTCTCGTCGCTTCCGCCGCCATGCACATACAAACCCGAAATGAGGTCAACGCCGGATGCCACGCCCGATGTGTGCTGCATGGTCTTCACGAGGTCTGGCGATGACAGCAGCGCGAAGCCGTTGTTGATGTCCTTGGCTGTGAACGTGCGCTTGCCGGTCTGCGTGGTGAGCACGGGCGAGTTCATGTTCTCGGTCACGACGACCTCTTTCAGTTCAACGGATTGCGACAGTCGGAAGTCGTGCAGTCGGTCGGTGTGCATGGTTATGTCAAGGGTGTCGGCATTGCATCCTATGCCAGTGGCGCGCAGTCGGTGTCTGCCCTCGGCGAGATGCAGCAGATAGCGGCCCCGGCTGTCGGACAAAGTGCCTTCTTTGGAAGTCATGTCGAATATTGTTGCGTTGATGACAGGCTCGCCGTCGGTGTCGGTGATGTGTCCGCCGATGGTGAATGTGGCGCGACGCTCCGGCTTGGCGGCAGTGCGTGGCGTAGACTTTGCGTCTCGGCGCAGCATTATGTTGTGTCCGTGTTGTTTGTAGCTGATGCCCTGTCCTGCAAACAATGCTTTGAGAGCCTTGCCGAGTGGCATGGTTCCAAGGTCAGGTCCTGTGTATGCCGTGTTGAGGGGCAGCGACGAGTCGTAGACAAAGTGGACGGCGTGGAGCATTTGCAGGCGTTGCATCTCAGTGAGAAGGGTGGGGCGTAAAGGTGCGGCAATGATGCTGAGTGAGGAGCAGAGCGCAATTATCGTGAGGAGTTTTCGCATATACATGTGTTGTTGGTGTTCATTTCATTTCAATCTTCACCCCAAGTGTTGTTTCCAACACGTCAACCGCATCCTCCACCGATGTCGCCTCAATCTCGCCCGAAACGCTCTTCGTTGTGTCGCTTGCCGTGAGTTGCCGGTTGTAGTGGCGTGACAGTT
>JBNMLZ010000077.1:0-10044 GCA_050875085.1 Prevotella sp.
CGCATCGCCACACACGCAACCGAAAACCTGCCGGCTGGCATATACATTGTGAACGGAAAGAAAATCGTGAAATAAAAAAGAAAAACGTAAAATAAAAAAAGATTACCCGTGGCGGAGGTCTCCGGCCTCCGCAGCAAACAAAAGTACTATAACCTAAGACATAAGTATTATGTCATTAATACTATAACCTAAGACATAAGTATTTTGTCATTGGATGCTGCGGAGGCCGGAGACCTCCGCCACGGGTAATCTTTTTTTATTTTACGTTTTTCTTTTTTATTTCACGATTTTCTTTCCGTTCACAATGTATATGCCAGCCGGCAGGTTTTCGGTTGCGTGTGTGGCGATGCGTCGTCCGTCGAGCGTGTAGACAGCGTTGTCGGCACGGCGCGGTTTGTCGGCGTTGATGCTGCTGATGCCCGTTGGCTGTGCGTTGACGAGGATGTTGGAGTCGTCGCCGCCCATCACGAGGAAGGCTATTGTTCCGTCTTCGTTCTGCGTGATTTCAGTCACGGGCTTGCCCATGTTCGTTATGCCGAGCGACTCGTCGTGGCTGTTCCACAGAGTGGCGGCAGGCTTTGAGGTGTCGGTCAGCTCGTTGTTGGCCCCGTAGTAGGTGCCCGATATGTTCTTGCCCTTGTAAGGATAGAGGTCGCCGGCGATTTCGGCTCTGCTTCCCATGCTCTCGTTGTTGTCGGCATGGAATATGGTGCAGCGCTGGTGGTCGTAGCCGCTGGCGTTGACGGTGTTGGATGTCCAGCGCCGCTTGAGGTAGTCGACGTGTGTAATCATCAGTCCCTGTCCGTAGAGCGCGCTGTCCCATCCCGTCTTCTGTCGGTTCTCGAAGAGGTAGTACTCGTCGGGGTTGTTGTCGTTGTACATGATGAACGGGCGTCCGTAGTCGGTAGACGACGCCATCGCCTTGACGGTTGAGGCTCGGTCGAGCACGATAGGCTCCACCCATCCCGCGTAGATGCGCTCCCATGCGGTGTAGTTTGGCGGCACGAGTCCGTTGCCGAGATAGTTGCCGTCTGACATCAGGTCGTAGTATCCCATGGCGTAGAGCTGTTGTCCTCGTGTGTCGTACATGTCGGGAAATCCGAGACAGTGGGAGAACTCATGGCAGATGGTGCCGATGCCCGTGGTGACGAGTTCGCCGGTGTACTTTCCGTTTTTCAGCACGCCCATCAGTTCTGATGAGCAGGCGAATCTGTTCACGTTGCCTGTGGAGTAGGACAGTGTGCCTCCGTTATTGACCATGTAGTCCATTTTCGGCCAGATGGTGTTGTCGTCGCCTCCGGCAGCCTCGTTCAGTCCGGCGTAGAGGTAGAACACGTGGTCGGCGGTGCCGTCGCCGTCCCAGTCGTAGTTGGCGAAGTTCACTTGGTTGGCAATGGCATCGGTGGCCTCGCGTACCATGTCGCCGACGTGTACGTCGTATTTCTTTGAGCTGTTCTCTCCGTAGTAGGAGTATTTCTTGCTGAGTTTCACGGGTCCTACGATGTCAAACGTCAGGTCGAACTGTCCGTTTGACTGCGCGCGGAAGTAGTCGCTCACGGAGCCAACGTATCCCTCGTCGTTGGTAAGCCCTTGTGTGTTGGCTATAGTCTCGTAGTAGGCGCGGTCGTGCTTTGCCTCGAACGACTGGTCGGCAAACTCCACGAGAACGATGAGTCCCTTTTTCTTGCCAGTGTATGTGGTGTGGTCTCTGCCGGTGCTGCCCTGCATCTTGCGTATGGCAGCGCGCTTCGCGTCGGCAGCATTCTGCATTGCGCTGAAGTCAGCCTCCACGTAGATGCCGCTGTTGTCGTCGGAAGGCACGTAGCGTTTGCCGTCGGCTGTTTCCCACCAGTTGATGTATTCGTCGCCGAAGTGCTCAGCCACGACAGTGGTGCCGTCGGCAAGCGTCAGCGACTTCTTGTTGCCCGGTTGCACGGGCGATGCGAATGAAGAGGCAGCTGCGAGTAGCAGTGCCGGGAGAATCATGTTTTTTCTTTTCATATATCTTTAACTTCTCTAAATTCTCTTATTTTATACATTCCCTGCTGAGGAAATCGTTGAACTCGTTGCGGTAGCCGTTGAACACGTTGATGTCCACCTCCGGCCGGATGCCCGTCACCCGTCCGTCGGGGCACAGCTGCCAGTAGACGAGGTGCACGTCGGGCTTGTACTCGCCGTAGCGTGCAATCCAGATGTTGTAGTCGCGCTTCAGGTCGGGAGCCGACGGCAGGTAGCGGTTGACGAAGGTCTGCGAGATGTAGAGGATGGGCTTCGTGCCTGTGTGTCCGCCTACGATGCGCAGCCATGTGCGCACGGCGCGGAACAGCGCCCCGGTGCCTCCCATCTTGGCAATCTGCTCGTGCGTAGGCTCAACGTCGAGCACAGGCGGCAGGTCGCCCTTGTGGAACGACGAGTTGCGGATGAAGAACATAGCCTGCGCCGATGCCGGCGTGCGTGTGGAGAAGAAGTGGTAGGCACCCACCTTGATGCCCCGTGAGCGTGCCGATGCGCAGTCGGATGCATAGTACTTGTTGCGCAGCGACGTGCCCTCGGTTGACTTCACGTAGCAGAACGACACGGGGTAGTCCACCTTTCCCGTGACGTGCTTGCGCGATATGTTGCCGAGGTGGGATATGCGCACCCGGCTCCAGTCGATGGCGTAGTGCTTGCGCCCCACGTCGTGCTGGAATCGCGAGAGGTCGATGCCGTAGATGCGGTCGGCGGTGTATTCGAGCCTCTCGCCGAGATAGCGGTCGGCTCGCCACTCGCCCACGCGGATGTGCTTCTTGCGCGTCAGGTCGAATCCGAATCCCGAGCGCTTGCCGTCGCGCCACTCGCCCATGTAGAGGTTGCGCTGCGCGTCGGTGAATGAGCCGTGTCCCTGCGCTATGGCGTCGCGGTTCATCTCGCCCGAGTAAGTGCCCGTGGAGTCGGTCCACTGTCCGCTGACGAGCGTGTCGGCGCGCCATGTGCCCACGATGCGGTGGTGCAGCGAGTCGTGGCTGACGCCCTTTCCCCAGCGCTTTCCCATGCGCCATTGTCCGGCGTAGATGATGCTGTCGCCGATGGACAGCTGTCCGTATCCGTTGTATTTGCCGTCCTTCACGCCACCCCGGTATACGGTGTTGCCGTGGCGCACGGTAGCCAGGCTGTCGCCGGGCACGTCGCGGCATCCCGCCATCAGCAGTGCGGCGATGATGAGGAGCGAGAGGTGGAGTAGGGGTGATATGTGTTTAAGTGTCATTTCTCAATCCTTGTTTTGCAGTTCACTATTTTGTTGCCTTTCACGATGCCGAGGAAGTGTCCCTTGGCGGTGAACACGGGTGAGCCGTCCGACACGAGCACCGCCGGCAGGTCGTGGCACGAGCCCTTGGCAATGTGTCCTGGCACGATTATGGGCGCCACCGTGTCACATTCCAGTCCAGCCTCTCCCAGTCCGGGGAATCCCACCGCCCTTATGTAGCGCTCCTTGCCGGCGTTCCATGGCGAGTGCGACATGGCAGTGGCGCTGCTTGGCGTCTTGCCGTCGGCTGTCTGCAGGAGCATGGTCTGCAGTGCGGGGTCGGCATGTGCGAGCCGGAGCGGTGTGCGCTGAGGCTTGCCGTCGGCGTCGCGGTAGACGGCGGTGTATTCAGCCATCGCCTTTATCGTGAATCGGTGCTTGCCCTTTGCGAGGCTGTCGAGCATGTGGCTTGCGCTCTGCACGTCGGAGTAGACGGCGTTTACCCGTGAGGCGAGCGACGCGATGGTCTGGTAGCCGTTGTCCTGCACGCCGTGCACGCGCAGGTAGTAGTCAAGCTCGGTCTTCTGCGACTTGAGCGTCCTGAGTTGTGTCTCGATGGATTTCCGGCATAGCCGCACGATGTCGGAGTCGTTTCGCAGACGTGGCGCGGCTGCCGCGGGGCAGTAGATCGTCGCCACGCGTCCCATGCACGACGGCAGCATTGCCCAGCGGTTCACCCAGCATCCCGCCATGCGGCGGCGGTGTACTGCGGTGTCGCGGTTGGCGGTGACGCCGAGCAGCGCCGTGTCGCCCAGTGCCTCGCTGAAGTACAGCCTCGGCTTGCCGTCGATGCTTATCTCCTGCCATGTGGCTTGCTCCACCACCACGGCGCACTGCCGCATAGCCGTTGCCGACGACGGCATTAGTTGCCATGCCACTGTGCCCGCAGCCACCGCCACGAGCAGCGCAATGACAACTGCCAACACTTTCTTCCTTGAATATTTCATAATGAGTGTGCCTTTGTATTTTCGCGCGAAATTACAAAATATATCAATACCTTGTCGCTTTTTCGTCTTAAATTTTTGTATATTCCGATGTTAATCGTAACTTTGCAAGATAGCAAAACAGGAAAACTTAAAGTATGAATCCATCTGAATTCCTCGGAAAATTCACAAGTCGTTACCTTTGGGGTAATATCTGCGCCATGATAATAGTAGTGGTGCTGGCATGTGTGGGAGTGAAATTCGGTCTCGACCTCTACACTCACCACGGCGAATCCATACCAATCCCCGACGTGCGCCACAAGACATTCACCGACGCCCAGTACCTGCTCGAACAGGAGGGGCTGAAGATAGTCGTCAGCGACACGGGCTACGTGCGCACGCTGCCGCCCGACTGCATTCTCGAACAGTCGCCGGCTCCCGGCGAGCGCGTAAAATCGGGACATATAATATATGTGACGGTGAACGCGTCGCACACGCCTACGCTCACCATCCCCGACGTGATTGACAACAGCTCACTGCGCGAGGCTATGGCAAAGCTCACCGCCATGGGCTTCAAGCTCACGCAGCCGCAGTATGTCGACGGCGAGAAGGACTGGGTGTACGGCATCACCGTGAAGGGCCGCCATGTGGTGGCGGGCGACAAGGTGTCGGTCAACGACTACATCACCATACAGGTGGGCAACGGACAGCGCGACTCCACCGAAGACATCGACTATATCGACGCTCCCGAACCGCAACATCAGGACGACGAGTTTGAGGAGGAGAGCGGCGACGTGGACGAGTTTCATGAGGTGCACGGACCTGAGGACAATTAAGCCCCACTAATTTAAAGAATTTCAAATTATGACAACAGACGATATACAGAACATAGACGATATTGACGCGCTCGACGATGCCGCCATGGAACCAGCCGACGGCGAGACCGGACAGCTCTACGAGCACTTCCGCTTCGTGGCTGACCCGGGCATGGCGCCGCTGAGAGTGGACAAGTTCATGTGTGAGAAACTGCCCCACTCGTCGCGCAACCGCATACAGACGGCTGCCGACGCCGGCTTCGTGCACGTGAACGAGCGCCCAGTGAAGAGCAACTACAAGGTGCGCCCCGGCGACGTGGTGACGCTCATGCTCGACCGCCCGCGCCACGACACGAGCATCGTGGCTGAGGACATACCCATCAACGTGGTGTATGAGGACCAGGACCTGATGGTCGTGAACAAGGAGGCTGGCATGGTGGTGCATCCCGGAGCGGGCAACTTCACAGGCACGCTCGTCAACGCCATTGCATGGCACCTGCGCGACCTGAAGAGCTACGACCCCAACGACCCCGAGGTGGGACTCGTCCACCGCATCGACAAGGACACCAGCGGACTGCTCGTCGTGGCGAAGACCCCCAAGGCGAAGACCGCCCTCGGGCTGCAGTTCTTCAACAAGACAACCCACCGCTCCTACAACGCCCTCGTGTGGGGCAACCTCACCGAGGACGAGGGACGCATCGAGGGCAACATCGCGCGCGACCCCAAGGACCGCCTGCGCATGACCGTCATGCCGCCCGACTCGGGCATAGGCAAGGAGGCTGTCACCCATTGGCGCGTGCTTGAGCGCTTCGGCTACGTGACGCTCATCGAGTGCCGCCTTGAGACCGGACGCACCCACCAGATACGCGCCCACATGAAGCACATCGGACACCCGCTCTTCGGCGACGAGCGCTACGGCGGCATGGAGATACTGCGCGGCGAGCGCTCTGCCACCTACAAGGCGTTCATCCAGAACTGCTTCAAGCTGTGCCACCGCCAGGCGCTGCACGCCCGCACTCTCGGCTTCGTGCACCCCACGACAAAGCAGCAGATGGACTTCACGAGCGACCTGCCCGACGACATCGCACGGCTCATAGAGAAATGGCGCGGCTACATCAGCGGCACGACGCGCGACACATTCAGCAACGAATAAAAAATATAATAACATTATAATATAATGGAAACACTAAAACGCAACATCGCCATCGTTTGCGGCGGCGATTCTTCAGAACATGACGTGTCAATGCGCTCAGCGCAGGGCATCTATTCCTTCTTCGACAAGGAACGCTACAATGTCTACATAGTCGACGTGAAAGGCCAGGACTGGCACGTCGACCTCCAGAACGGCAATACAGCCAAAATCGACAAGAATGACTTCTCGTTCGTGCTCGACGGCAAGGCTGTAGTGTTCGACTATGCCTACATCACCATCCACGGCACCCCGGGCGAGAACGGCGTGATGCAGGGCTACTTCGAGCTGCTCCACATTCCATACAGCACATCGGGCGTGCTCGTTGAGGCCATGACATTCGACAAGTATGTGCTCAACAACTATCTGCGCGGATTCGGCGTGAACGTGGCAAAGAGCCTGCTGCTCCGCCGCGGCGAGGAGGAAAAGTACTCCGACGAATACATCGAGCGCGAGATTGGTATGCCTTGCTTCGTGAAGCCGGCTGCCGACGGCTCAAGCTTCGGCGTGTCGAAGGTGAAGAACACCGACCAGCTCGCCCCGGCACTGCGCGTGGCTTTCATGGAGAGCGACGAGGTGATGATTGAGCACTACATGAAGGGCACCGAGATTTCCATCGGCTGCTACAAGACACGCGAGAAGAGCGTCGTCTTCCCTGCCACCGAGGTAGTGACCGAGAACGAGTTCTTCGACTACAACGCCAAGTACAACGGACAGGTGAAGGAGATTACCCCGGCACGCCTCAATCCCGACACCGCCAAGCGCGTGGCCGACGAGGTTAGCCGCATCTACGACATCCTCCACTGCAACGGCATCATACGCATCGACTTCATCATCACCAAGGATGCCGAGGGCAACGATGTAATCAACATGCTTGAAATCAACACCACACCGGGCATGACCCCAACGAGCTTCATCCCGCAGCAGGTACGCGCTGCCGGAATGGACATCAAGGACGTTATGACCGACATCGTGGAGAACCAGTTCTAAAAAAATCCATACGCCTATGACTATTCATGATTTTGACTCAATCCGACCGTTCGAGCCTGAAGAGCTGCCCGAAGTGTTCGACCGCCTGCTCAAGAACGAGCAGTTCCTGAAGGTGCTTGCCTATCTGTATCCCGGCGTGCCCACTGAGGCCATCGCCGCGAAGATGCACCAGTGCAAGACCAACCTCGACTTCCAGAAGGCGTTCTGCTACGGCTTCCTTGTCAACCTGCTTGCCAAGGCGAGTCTCGGATGCGACATCGACGTCGACAACATCGACATCAAGCGCCGCCACACCTTCGTGAGCAACCACCGCGACATCGTGCTCGACTCGGCGCTGCTCCACAAGCTTCTCATCGACGCCGGCAGCGACACCACCACCGAGATAGCCATCGGCGACAACCTGCTCAAGCTGCCGTGGGTGAAGGACATCGTGCGGCTCAACAAGTCGTTCATCGTGGAGCGCTCGCTGCCGATGCGGCAGATGCTCATGGCGTCGAAACGCCTGTCGGAATACATGCACTTCGTCATAGCCGAGAAGAACGACAACATCTGGATTGCGCAGCGCGAGGGACGCGCCAAGAACTCCGACGACCGCACCCAGGAGGCCATCCTCAAGATGATGGCAATGGGCGGCGAGGGTTCCATCGTCGACCGCCTGAAGCAGTTGCACATCGTTCCGCTCGCCATCAGCTACGAGCGCGACCCGTGCGACTTCCTCAAGGCGCGCGAGATGCAGCTCCGCCGCGACGTGGAGGGCTGGAAGAAGGGACCGATGGACGACGTCATCAGTATGCAGACGGGCATCATGGGCTACAAGGGACACATCCACTACCATTGCGCCCCGTGCATCGACCAGTGGCTCGGCACACTGCCTGCCGACATGCCGAAGAACGAGCTTTACGTGGCTGTTGCCGACCATCTCGACCACGAGATTTGGCGCGGCTACCGTCTCTATCCCGGCAACTACGTGGCTCTAGACCTGCTTCACGGCACGACAAGCCACACCGACCGCTACACCGATGCCGACCGTGCCGACTTCGAGCGGTACATCAATGGCCAGCTTGCCAAGATTACCGACCTGCCCAACCCCGACCAGGCGTTCCTCCGCGAGCGTATGCTTGAGATGTATGCCAATCCTGCCATCAACCAGATGAAGGTTGACAAGCAATAGGATATATTAATGTATTCACGTTGATCGTTTATGAATTTCCGTAACGCGCCAGTCGCCCTGGCTTTTGCCTCGTTGCTCCTCGCCACTGCGTCGTGCACCAACGAGGGCTACGACACAGGCGACGGCAAGTACTCCTACCTGACAGCCGACTTCGCCTTGCTGCACACCAACGGCAGCAAGGCGGTGGTTGCCGCGTCGCTTGACGACGGCACCGAGCTGTCGATAGCCAATCCCTTCACGGTCGACTTTGCCGCCAAAGCCGACACTGTGTACCGCGCACTTCTGTACTACGACAAGACCGACGGCACGTCTGCCGCCTCCTCTGTCAAGGCGCGCAACGTGGCGCAGGTGCCCGTGCTGAGCGTCGTGCCCATTGCCGATGTGAAGCAGATGCACACCGACCCTCTCGGCATCGAGAGCGTGTGGACCGCCAAGAACGGCAAGTACATCAACATGTCGCTGCTCTTGAAGTCGGGCTCTGCCGACGGCGACAACCGCCAGACCATCGGCGTGGTGCTCGAAAGCTCCACTGTCGGCTCCGACGGCAAGCGCCACGCCGTGCTCCGGCTCTACCACGACCAGGGCAGCGTGCCTGAATACTACACCGTGCAGCAATATGTGTCGGTGGATGCGGCGCAGGTGGATGCCGACATTGTTGAAATCCATGCCAACACCTATGATGGTGAGGTGGTGAAGACCGTGGAATAGGGGGCCGAAGCGCTGGAACAGAGAAGATTGTTAATAAAACCAAAGAATTGGAATAATTACAAACTTATATTTTGTCAGTACGCAATTATTTCCTATCTTTGCAATGTAAACAATAAACAATCTAAAAAAACATTATGAATATGAAGGATCTTAAAGGCACAAAGACAGAGCGCAACCTCCAGGAGGCTTTCGCTGGTGAGTCACAGGCACGCAACAAGTATACATATTTCGCATCAAAGGCCCGCAAGGAGGGCTATGAGCAGATTGCCGCTCTCTTCGAGGAGACAGCACAGAACGAGAAGGAGCACGCCAAGATGTGGTTCAAGTATCTTGAGGGCGGCGCGATAAAGAGCACCGTCGAGAACCTCAAGGCAGCCGCCGAGGGCGAGAACTTCGAGTGGACCGACATGTACGACCGCATGGCTAAGGAGGCCGACGAGGAAGGCTTCACCGAGATTGCAGCAGCAATGCGCGGCGTTGGCGCCATCGAGAAGCACCACGAGGAGCGCTACCGCAAGCTGTTGAAGAACATTGAGGACGGCGTTGTGTTCTCGCGCGAGGGCGACTGTATCTGGCAGTGCCGCAACTGTGGACACATCGTTGTGGGCAAGAAGGCGCCGGAGCTTTGCCCGGTGTGCAAGCACCCGCAGAGCTACTTCGAGTTGAAGGCCGAGAACTATTAAAAATGCAAAAAGCGGAGCAAAAACTTGGCTAATTCACAAATAATCAGTAACTTTGCACCCACATTTGCGGTAGAGTGCCGCTAACGATAATATTGTATAACCAAATAAATAAAAGAAAACAAAATGATTATTGTACCAGTTAAAGATGGTGAGAACATCGAAAGAGCTCTCAAGAAGTTCAAGAGAAAATTCGAAAAGACAGGTGTTGTTAAGGAGTTGCGCGCACGCCAGCAGTACAACAAGCCTTCTGTTTTGAAGAGACTCAAGATGGAGCACGCTATC
>JBNMLZ010000078.1:0-9927 GCA_050875085.1 Prevotella sp.
AACTGGTTCAGACTATAAGTTAGAATCAGACAAGAAACTTCTTGAGGAGTTTGAAGGCAATGACAATTGGTACACCGGTACTGATGCCGCCTACCGCCCTGTGCTGAAGTCGGCACGCAACTATCAGTTGACGGATTATAAAGGCAAGACCGTTTACGTAGACGCCATACCTATGGGCGACGGCAGCAACAACATCTACAACTTCGACCTCTCGACTGAAGCCAACCAGAAGTACAGCGCTGACCCGTTGCTGTGGGCTCTGCCTAACGTGGCTGTATACAACCAGGCAGAAGACGCCGACTACATCCTCAACTGCAACCTGAACCCAGAGAGCGACTTCCACTATACAAAGAAGGGAAAGATTGCCAAGGGCGCAATGCACTATCCACTCACTGTGTCAGCCAATGGCTACTCTATGCTCTGCCTGCCGTGCACGATACGCCAGGAGGACCTGCCGGAGGGCAGCAAGCTGATGATGTGCGGAGAGAAGGTGACAGAAGGCAAGAATGAGAACACTGTCAACGTTGTGGAATGTGACACTATTCCGGCTGGCGTTCCGTTCATTGCCTATGTTCCTGGAACAGCAGGCGATAAGGTTGATGTTGTGCTGCGTGGCGAGATTGTTGAAAAACCAACAAGTAAATTCTCAGCCAACGGAAAAGAGTTCACTACTGTTATGAAAGGATCGTTCATTTCTATTTCCAGGCCATATGGAAAATACTTTAACATTAAGAACTCAAACGGCAAACTTGTGTCAAAACGTGAGGTAGGGGGTGAAACGAAGCCTTTTGCTGGATTGATTTTGGCTACAATCAATCAATACGACCTCGTGTTCACCAACTACATCCTGCTCGACGAAACCGCCGACAACATCAGCGAGATGATTGACACATACAACGGTAAGAAAGTGAACGTGAAGATGAAGCGCGCGCTGAAAACCGACAATTGGAACACCATCTGCCTGCCGTTCGACATGACAGCAGACGAGATTAAGAACGTGTTCGGCAATGGCACAAAGATTGAGAAGCTCAACGAAGTCAAGAATGTAGACGGAGTCTGCAACCTTGTGTTTGGCTCTGAAACAGAAATCAAGGCTGGTGTGGCTTACATGATTATGCCTGGCACAGCAGCAGATGCCAACGGCATCTACACATTCGGAGAAAAACTGATAAACGGTGCTGAGCCTCAGAAAGAATCGGAGGTAGTTAACTTTGACAACGAGACCTTCTACATCGGTCTCTACGGCAACTACGATCGTCTTCTGCTTTGTGGCGACGTTGACGGCAGAGGCAACGTGAATGGCAACGTGTTCTTCGTGCAGAAGAATACCATCTACAAGGTGGGCGATGAGTCACAGATTGTAATGAACGGTTTCCGCGGCTACATCCAGGCTTCGTCTGACAAGGCTACACAGGCGCTGGCGAGCGCACGCATGATTCACAGCGACGGCACCGCAACCGCTCTGAAACTCGTTGAGGTAGGCACCACTGCCGACGGACGACTCTACAACATACAAGGTATGGAAGTGAGCGCCCCGACACAGAGTGGCATCTACATCAAGAACGGACGCAAGTTCATCAAGAAATAAAAAGTTCATCAATAAAAAAAATAAGAGGCCTGGCGTTTTGCCAGACCTCTTGTTTTTTTATTCGTCATCCACAATTTCTTATTCGTCATCCACAACCTTCACATACTGCTTGTGCTGCTTCTTTCCCTTTTCCGGGAAGTGCAGTATGCCATTTGCGGGCAGTGTGTATTCCGTAACTTCAAAATCAATTTCAGGCAAATCCTTGTCGTTTGGACGATACGGAATGTTGCTGTCGACATAGCGTTCCACCTTTACCGTGGCAACGCCCTGGCTGATTATGCCTATCTTGCTGGCAGCGGCATGAGAAAGGTCGATGATGCGTCCGCGCGAGTGTGGTCCGCGGTCGGTAACGCGAACGACAACCCATTTGCCGTTGCGCTCGTTGGTCACTTTAAGAAGGGTACCGAAAGGATAAGTGCGGTGTGCGCATGTAAGGCTGTCGTGGTGCAGCCGTTCGCCACTGCTGGTGCGCGACCCAGTGGCACGTTTGGAGTAGAAAGATGCTTTTCCCTTCTGCGTCTGCGCGCTGACGGGAACTGCTGTGTGTGTCGTGGCGGCAATAATCATTGCCAAGATTATCCTGTAAATTTTCACTATATAATAATATTGGTTCCTATATAACAAGAATTGAGTATCAGGAATTAAGGATTAACCACAATTCTTAATTCCCGATACCCAATTCTATGATTCTATACGATGCCCTGCGCCATCATCGCATTGGCAACCTTCATGAAGCCTGCGATATTTGCGCCGCGCACGTAGTCGATGTAGCCGTCGGCCTGCTTGCCGTACTTGACGCACTGCTCGTGGATGGAGTGCATGATGTAGTGCAGCTTCTCGTCGACCTCTGCCTCGCTCCAGCTCAGGCGGATGGAGTTCTGCGTCATCTCCAAGCCAGATGTGGCAACGCCACCTGCGTTGACAGCCTTGCCGGGAGCAAAGAGCTGCTTGGCGGCAACAAACTTCTCCACAGCCTCAGCCGTGCATCCCATGTTGGACACCTCGGCAACGCAGTCGGGATGCTGTGCAAGTATCATGTCGGCGTCCTCGCCGTTAAGTTCGTTCTGTGTGGCGCATGTGAGGTAGATGTCTGCCTTCACCTCCCAAGGCTTCTTGCCTGCCACGAACTTGGAGCCAGGGAACTCCTCCTCGTAAGGCTGGCACACATCGTTGCCCGAAGCGCGAAGCTCAAGCATGTAGTCAATCTTGTCGCCCGAGATGCCTGCCTCGTCGAGGATGTAGCCGTCAGGACCGGAGAGCGTGATTACCTTCGCGCCCAATTCCGTAGCCTTCTTTGCAGCGCCCCAAGCCACATTGCCGAAGCCCGACAGTGCTACGGTCTTGCCCTTGAGGTCGAGACCGCGTGTGGCGAGCATCTGCTTCACGAAATAGAGGGCACCATAGCCCGTTGCCTCCGGACGTATGCGCGAGCCGCCAAACTCAAGGCCCTTGCCCGTGAGCACACCCTGATACTGGTGGGTCAGCTTCTTGTACATGCCGAAGAGATAGCCAATCTCTCTGCCGCCCACGCCGATGTCGCCAGCCGGAACGTCCTCGTCGGGACCGATGTGGCGGTAAAGCTCGGTCATGAATGCCTGGCAGAAGCGCATCACCTCAGCGTCGCTGCGCCCGCGGATAGAGAAGTCGGAGCCGCCCTTGCCGCCGCCCATAGGCAGTGTGGTGAGGGCATTCTTGAACGTCTGCTCAAATCCGAGGAACTTCAGTATCGAAAGGTTCACCGACGGGTGGAAACGCAAGCCTCCCTTGTACGGGCCAATCGCACTGTTGAACTGCACGCGGTAGCCGATGTTCACGTGCACCTCGCCCTTGTCGTCGGTCCAAGGCACACGGAACGTGATGATGCGCTCCGGCTCAACCATGCGCTCAATGAGCTTTGCTTTCTCAAATTCGGGATGCTGGTTGTAGACATCCTGTATGGAGATTAACACTTCGCGAACTGCCTGCAAGAACTCTGCCTCGCCAGGATGCTTCGCCTCAAGGTCGTGCATTATTTTCTCAACGTTCATAGTAAAAGGTTTTTTAGTTGTTTTATATAGATTAACGTGTGTCGTTGTGTAACTTTCACATCGCAAATATAGCTTTTTTAAGTGTGACAGCCAAATAAAAACGCGAGATTTTGAGGTTTTTAATTTACTTTTAGAAACGCCCCGTCGTGTGCGCGATAACACAGCGGCAAGAAAACCTTCCGCAAATTTCGCCATTCGGGATATTTGCAGTAATTTTGTAGCAACAAGCAACAATATTTACTACATTTCATAAAGATGCTGAACTTAGATAATTTCTACAAGGCACGCTACGTGCTGAGCAAGGTGATACGCAAGACCGCTCTTGTGCACGCCCCGAAAATCAACCCCGAGAGTGACGTTTACTTGAAACCGGAGTGTCTGCAAAAGACCGGCTCGTTCAAGATTCGCGGTGCCTACTACAAGATTTCCCAACTCTCCGACGAGGAGAAGGCCAAGGGCGTGATAGCATGTTCCGCCGGCAACCACGCGCAGGGCGTGGCTCTCGGCGCAACGGCAATGGGCATCAAGTCGCTCATCTGCTTGCCGGAGGGTGCACCAATCAGCAAGGTGGAGGCAACGCGCAAGCTCGGTGCCGACGTGAAGCTCGTGCCCGGTGTCTACGACGATGCCTACAACGAGGCGCTGCGCCTGCGCGACGAGCACGGCTACACGTTCATCCATCCCTTCGACGACGAGAATGTGATTGCCGGACAGGGAACCATCGGTCTTGAACTGCTCGACCAGCTGCCCGACATCGAGGCTGTGGTAGTGCCCGTGGGTGGCGGCGGACTGCTCTCCGGCATCGCCTATGCCATAAAGTCGCTCAACCCCGAGGTGAAGGTGTATGGCGTGCAGGCTGCCGGAGCCGCGAGCATGGTGCAGAGCATCCACGACCACAAGCAGGAAATGCTCGACTCTGTATCGACCATCGCCGACGGCATCGCTGTGAAGGAACCGGGAAAGATAACGTTTGAGACATGCTCGAAGTATGTCGACGACATCGTGACCGTAAGCGAGGACGAGATCTGCGCCGCCATCCTGCAACTCATCGAAAGCGAGAAGATGATTGCCGAGGGCGCAGGCGCTGCAAGCGTGGCTGCCGTGATGTTCAACAAGGTGCCTGTGAAGGGCAAGAAGACGGTGTGCGTGGTGAGCGGCGGCAACATCGACGTGACCATTCTCAACCGTGTCATCAACCGCGGACTGACGAAGAGCGGACGCATCTGCTCGCTCTGCATAGAGCTTGAGGACAAGCCGGGACAGATGCTCGGCGTGAGCAAGGTGTTTGCCGAACTGGGCGCCAACGTCATCCGCGTGAACCACGAGCGCAGTGCAGACAGCGAGAAGGTGAACTCATGCGTGCTGCGCCTACAGGCTGAGACGAAAAACGCGGAGCACATTGAGCATATCAAGGAGGAACTCACGAAGAGAGGGTTCAAGCTGGTGGACTATACACTGTAAAACCATTTAAATAACTATCATTATGAACAAACAGATTCACACAGACAACGCCCCTGCAGCCATCGGTCCTTACTCTCAGGCTATCGAGGCAGGCGGCATGGTATTCGCATCAGGCCAGATTCCTATCGACCCGGCAACAGGCAACTTTGTTGAGGGCGGCATCAAGGAGCAGACGCGCCAATCACTCACCAACGCACAGAACATTCTGCGCGAGGCAGGCACCGACCTCGCCCACGTCGTGAAGACAACGGTCTTCCTGAGCGACATGGACAACTTCGGAGCCATGAACGAGGTGTATGCCGAGTTCTTCACACAGCCGTTCCCGGCTCGCTCTGCCGTGGCAGTGAAGACTCTGCCGAAGGGCGCACTCGTGGAAGTGGAGTGCATCGCCGTGAAGTAGAAATACATTAACGGGCTAATTAACGATACATTAACGGGCATTAACGACAAGAACACTACCTTGTCATTAATGCCCGTTTTTTTAGTTATGATTTGTTTAAGCCACAACTTGCTTAAGCCATAATTTATTTAGCCACAAGATGCCAAGCTTCCCTTATCCACAGCACGAAGCTTGAACCGATGATGATTATTACCCAGTCCTGGAGCGACAGTCCCACAACATTGAAGAACTGCTGCAGGAGCGGTGTCTCCACCATGGCTATCTGACCTACGAGTATTATCACCACGATTGAGAGCAGTCCACGACATCCACTGAAGTGCAGGGCTGAGCGTCCGGTCTCGAAGGCGCGCGCGTTGAACAGATAGAAGAAGTGGGTCATCACGAAGATGGTGAAGAGCAGTGTAAGCTCGTATGGCGACAGATGGCCTTCGGTCCAGTAGGCAAGCGTGCCTATTCCGGCGAACACCTCTGAATAGTTGAGCGAGAGCATGTCGGTGAGCTGGCTCACGTCAGCGTGCTTGAACACAAGCAGGAAGAACAGCAGCATCACGAAGAAGAAGCCGCCCACACCCAGTATCTCCGACATCATCGGTCGGTTGAGTATGAACGCCTGGCGGTCGCGCGGCTTGTCGCGCATCACGCTCTCCGACGGCGGCAGCGAGGCGAGAGCCATTGCCGCGAAGGTGTCCATTATGAGGTTTATCCAAAGCATCTGCGTCACCGTGAGCGGCGACTCCGTTCCCATGAACGCGCCTATGAGCACGATAAGACATGCCGTCACGTTCACCGTGAGCTGGAAGAGCAGGAAGCGCTGTATGTTCTGGTAGAGCGAGCGTCCCCACATCACCGCCTTGCCGATTGACGAGAACGAGTTGTCGATGATGGTTATGTCGCTTGCCTCCTTAGCCACCGAAGTGCCGTCGCCCATCGACAGTCCCACCTGCGCGGCACGCAGTGCGGGCGCGTCGTTGGTGCCGTCGCCCGTGACGGCCACCACCTGGTTTTTCTTTTGCAGCGACTCCACGAGCCTCTTCTTGTCCATCGGACGGGCACGCGCTATTATCTTGAGGTCGAGCACACGGTCGAGCACCTCGTCGTCGGTAAGCGCGGCAAACTCTGGTCCGGTGATGATGTTGCGGTCGGAGTCGGCATCGGTCCACAGACCTATCTGTCGTCCTATCTCGCGGGCAGTGGCAGGCGTGTCGCCTGTGACAATCTTGATGTTTATTCCGGCATCGAGACATTCCTTCACGGCTGCCGGCACGTCGGCACGCACGGGGTCGGCAATGGCGGCTATGCCTATGAAGTGGAGCCGCTGCGCCACCACCTTGCCGTCGGCAATTGCCTTCTCACCATTGTCAAGTATCTGGAAAGCGAAGCCAAGTGTGCGCATTGCGCGGTTCTGATAGTCGAGCAACTGCTTGCCCACACGCTCCCGCGTGGCGCCCTCGCCCATCGTGCGGCAGAGCGACATCACAATCTCGGGCGCACCCTTCACATACAAGATGCGCTTGCCAGGCATGAGCGACGAGTCGACAACCGTTGCCATGTACTTGCGTTCTGTTGTGAACGGCAACTGGTCGACCACCTCGGCATTCTCGCGCAACTGGCGGTAGTCGGTACCGTGGTCGTTGAGCCACAGCAGAAGCGCGCCTTCAGTAGGGTTGCCGAGCACGCGCGGATGACTGGCGTCGGTGAAGTCGAGCTGTGCGGTGGAGTTTACCGACAGTCCCTCGCGCACGGCGGAGCTTGTCTCGTCGATGCCGTAGAACTGCACCTCGTCGACGCGCATCTGGTTCTGCGTGAGCGTGCCTGTCTTGTCGGTGCATATCACGGTGGTGGCACCCATCGTCTCGCAGGCGTGCATCTTGCGCACGAGGTTGTTGGTCTTCAGCATACGCCGCATACTGTAGGCAAGGCTCAGCGTGACAGCCATCGGCAGTCCCTCAGGCACCGACACCACAACAAGCGTCACGGCTATCATGAGTGTCTGCAACACGTAGGCTATGAACGGCAGCAGGTCGAAGCCCTGGTACGACGGCGAGAGGAAGTACATCAGCAGTCTGCCGATTATGATGCCCGCGCCCACGCAGTAGCTCATCTTTGCCACCCACTTGCCGAGACGGTCGAGCTGCTCGTCGAGCGGCGTGCGCACGGAGTTGTCTATCTGCACCGCCTCGAACACCTTGCCCTGCTCCGTAGCGTCGCCAATGGCGGTGACGCGCATTATGCCGTGACCCTCCATCACTTTCGTGCCCTTCATAACGTGGTTGGAAGGGAAGGTGGCGTCCTTGTCGAACAGCTTCTCGTTGGTGGTCTTCTGGCACATCGGCTCGCCCGTGAGCGTCGACTCGTCCACCTGGAGCTGTATCGACTCCAGCAGTTCGCCGTCGGCTGGCACTTCCTCACCGGTGTTGAGCACCACCACGTCGCCCATGACAATCTCGCGGCGCGGCACCTGCGTGGTGTTGCCGTCGCGGATTACCTCCACAGGCTCGTCATCGTTCACCTGGTTGAGTATGGCAAACTCCTTGTCGGCCTGATACTCAAAGTAGAAGGCGAGTCCCGTGGCAAGCATTATCGCCACGAAGATGCCAACAGGCTCGAAGAAGACGGTGGCACCCTCCTGCAGTCCGTAGTACTCATAAAACGATATTCCTACCGACAGCACTCCCGCGAAGAGCAGGATGATGATGAGCGGATCCTTGAACTTGTCGAGGAATTGCAGCCATAAAGGTTCCTTTTCGGGTGGTGTGAGCACATTCTCACCATGCTGGCGTCGGCTTTCTTCCACCTCGGCAGCTGTGAGTCCTGTGTAGTGATGATTTGTTTCCATTTATATATCTTTTTGCTTTTCAGTTATGTTTGTCTTGACGCACAAACTAATTAAGGTATATTTCAAAGATGCAAAGTTAACGTTTTTATTCGAGGATGCCGAAAAAACGCAATATTTTATTCAACCATAACCAATACACAAAGGCATTTATATTTCAAAAAAATGCATATATACGCAAAAATATAGAATAAAATATGTATTTTTGTACTCATTACTTCCAAAAACGAACAATTTTTAATCAACATATTATATGAAGCAACCAACTATCATCGCCATTGCCGCCACGCTCGCGGCTACTGCCCCGAACATGGCAACGGCGCAAGTCAACTATCCCAAGACGCCGAAGGACCAGACCGTCGACGACTACTTCGGCACCAAGGTGGCTGACCCCTACCGATGGCTCGAAAACGACACCAGCGCCGCCACCGCATCATGGGTGGAGGCAGAGAACCGCGTCACACGGCAGTATCTCGACAAGCTGCCCATGCGCGGCGACATCCTCAAGCGGCTCAAGGCTACCGCCAACTACGAAAAAATAGGCATCCCGTTCGAGAAGAGCGGCAAGTGGTATGTCTACCGCAACAATGGACTCCAAAACCAGAGCGTGCTCTACCAGATGGACAGCCTCAACGGCAAGGAACGCGTGTGGCTCGACCCCAACACCCTCAGCACCGACGGAACGGTGGCGCTGAAGTCAATCACCTTCTCGAAGGACGGCAGATACATGGCCTACGTCATCTCGCGCAACGGCTCCGACTGGGAGGAAATCTACGTAAAGGACTGCCAGACCGGACGCGACACCGACGACCACATCACATGGGCGAAGTTCACCAGTGCCGAATGGCTCGGCGACGGCTTCTACTACAGCGCCTACGACGCGCCCGAGAAGGGCAAGGAGACATCTGCCAAGAACTCCGTGCAGAAAATCTACTACCACAAGATGGGCACACCGCAGTCCGACGACCAACTGTTCTACCAGAACCCAACGCAACCGCTGCGCTTCTACAACGTGTCGATGAACCGCGACGAGACAATGATGTTCCTCACCGAGGCGGGCATGGACAACGGCAACAACCTCTACGTGCGCGACCTCACCAAACCCAACTCACAGTTCATTCAGATGTGCGACGACCCGCGCTACATCTACTCGCCACTTGAGACCGTCGGCAACAAGATATACATCCTGACCAACGCCGGCGCACCGCGCTACCGACTCATGACGGCCGACATCAGCAAGCCGGGCTATGGCGACTGGAAAGAGCTGGTGCCCGAGAACGAGAGTGTGCTCGAAGACGTGGTGCTCACCGACAAGGGCATGATAATGCAGTATGCAAAGGACAACTGCTCTCACCTCTTCAACTATTCCAGCGACGGCAAGCAACTGTCTGAAATCTCCCTGCCAACGTTCGGAACAGTGGCTGTGAGCGGACGTCCCGGACTGAAGGAGGTGTTCTACTCATTCACGTCCTACACCGTGCCTACCACCATATACAAGTACG
Source organism: Prevotella sp. (assembly GCA_050875085.1). Taxonomy (GTDB): domain Bacteria; phylum Bacteroidota; class Bacteroidia; order Bacteroidales; family Bacteroidaceae; genus Prevotella. Next base: position 9,812 of record JBNMLZ010000078.1, read on the forward strand.
ACACCACCGACGGCAAGAGCCAGGTGTGGGCAGCACCAAAACTGTCGTTCAGCACCAAGGACTACACCACCGAGATGCTGTTCTACACAAGCAAGGACGGCACACGCGCCCCACTC
>JBNMLZ010000079.1:0-9801 GCA_050875085.1 Prevotella sp.
ATTTCTTGTCGTTCTACCATTTTTAACATGTTGTGCCTGTTTTGTTTATTATATAACTATACAGGCTGGTTTATATTATTGTTAACAATGGACTACTTTTCAATTATTATAATGGATTACTTTTCAATTATTATTTACAATCATGGTTGATTTTGGTTATTGACGAAGGTATGTTTAGTTGGCTTATTGGGGCATCCTTTAAAGCTTCAACAGAAATAGACGTTACTGCATACTCCTCCCCATTATAATAGGTGATACTTGAAGGAATTATGCAATTTTCTTTTAATGTTTCATTCTCGTAATTCTTCACGCTGGCAGTCTTGGTTTCTTCGTCAATATCAAAACATAGTCCGCTTTTCGGGTCGGTGAATATAGCTTGCGACACGGCAGACATTGGCAGCATGACGAGCACAAAACATGCGAGGAACAGTAATGCGGGGCGCAAGTGGATGTTGCGGGGACGGGGGCGGGTTGTTGTTGTCATAGGGTTGGGAGTTTTTGGATGGATATTTTTTGTTTTTTTTTTGTGCGGGTCGGGCGGGAAGTCCTACCTCCTATTCTTCATCGTCGTATAGGAATTGCTGGGCGGCGCTTTGACCGGTGCCGGGATGTCCGCCGGGATCGAGGGTTCCGGTTCCTGGACCGCTGGGTGAGTTGACAAGTATCTGCACTTGTGATGAAATCTCTACTACTTCAATTTGTGGCGTGATGTAATTTTTCTTTTCCATTGTAATATTTTTATGGAGTTAATTAATAATGTTTCTTTGCTACAAATTTAGGTAAATATATTCGTTTAAGGTGTCTCCTTGCTGTGTGAAAGTGTCTACTTCATGGTGTTTAGGTGTCTCTTTCCTATGGGTGGTTTTGCGAATGGGGAGGAAAGAGACAGTGGGGGTGGGGTAAAAGCGGAACGGCGGACTCCTGTCCGCCGTTCAGTTATCCTACTTGTGAGCCTGGTTTCACTTCGTCGTGTACGCCGGTCACGTGGAGGGAGCCGTCGAAGTTGACAGCCGAGAGAATCATGCCCTGGCTCTCGATGCCCATCATCTTGCGCGGAGCGAAGTTGGCTACGAACAGCACGTCCTTGCCAATGAGCTGCTCCGGCTCGTAGTAGGCTGCGATGCCGCTGAGGATGGTGCGGTCCTTGCCTGAGCCGTCGTCGATGGTGAACTGGAGAAGCTTCTTCGACTTCTTCACCTTCTGGCAGTCCTTGATGTGGCCCACGCGGATGTCGAGCTTCTCGAATGTGTCGAAGTCGACGGTGTCCTTCACGGGAGCTGCAACGTAGGCAGCAGCCTCGTTGGCCTTCTTCTCGTCCTCAAGTTTCTTGAGCTGTGCCTCGATTGCGGCGTCCTCAATCTTGTCGAAGAGCAGCGACGGAGTGCCGAGCTGGTGGCCTGGCTTGAGGAGTTCCGTAGAACCGAGCTGTGCCCAGTCGCTCTCCTCGATGTTGAGCATCTCGCGGAGCTTCTTTGAGCTGAACGGCAGGAACGGCTCGAAGGCAATCTCAAGGTTGGCAACGAGCTGGAGCGAGATGTAAAGTATGGTCTTCACGCGCTCCATGTCGGTCTTGGCGACGTGCCACGGCTCGCAGTCGGTGATGTACTTGTTGCCGATGCGGGCGAGGTTCATGGCCTCCTTCTGTGCGTCGCGGAACTTGAACACGTCGAGCAGCGACTCCACCTTCTGCTTCACGTCCTTGAACTCCTCGATAGCCTTGCGGTCTATGTCCTGAAGCTCGCCGCACTCTGGCACGATGCCGTTGAAATATTTCTTGGTGAGTTGCAGGGCGCGGTTGACGAAGTTGCCGTAGACAGCCACAAGCTCGTTGTTGTTGCGGTCCTGGAAGTCCTTCCATGTGAAGTTGTTGTCCTTGGTCTCCGGTGCGTTGGCTGTGAGCACGTAGCGCAGAACGTCCTGCTTGCCGGGGAAGTCCTTGAGGTATTCGTGGAGCCATACAGCCCAGTTGCGTGATGTTGAAATCTTGTCGTTCTCAAGGTTGAGGAACTCGTTTGCAGGCACGTTGTCGGGCAGGATGTAGCCGCCATGAGCCTTGAGCATGGTCGGGAAGACGATGCAGTGGAAGACGATGTTGTCCTTGCCGATGAAGTGGATGAGGCGCGACGACGGATCCTGCCACCACTTCTGCCATGGGCCCCACTTCTCGGGCTGCGCATCGCACAGTTCCTTGGTGTTGGAGATGTAGCCGATAGGCGCGTCGAACCAAACGTAGAGCACTTTTCCCTCTGCTCCCTCCACTGGAACTGGAATACCCCAGTCAAGGTCGCGGGTCATTGCGCGCGGCTGCAGATCCATGTCGAGCCACGACTTGCACTGTCCGTAGACGTTCGGGCGCCACTCCTTGTGGTCCTCAAGAATCCATTTCTTGAGCCAGTCCTGGTAGCGGTTGAGCGGCAGGTACCAGTTCTTTGTAGCCTTCTTGATGAGTCCGTGACCCGGGTTGTTCTTGTTGGTCGGGTTGATAAGCTCGTCCGGGGATAGCGTGGCGCCGCACTTCTCGCACTGGTCGCCGTAGGCACCCTCAGCGCCGCAGCGCGGGCAGGTGCCGACGATGTTGCGGTCGGTGAGGAACTCGCCCGTCACCTCGTCGCAGAACTGCTCCTCGACCTTCTCCACCAGCTCACCCTTGTCGTAGAGCGTGCGGAAGAAGTCGGAGGCGAACTTGTTGTGTATCTTCGACGTGGTGCGGCTGTAGATGTCGAACGAGATGCCGAACTCCTCGAACGACTTCTTGATGAGGTTGTGGTAGCGGTCGACCACCTCCTGGACGGTGATGCCCTCCTTGCGGGCACGGATGGTAACGGGCACGCCGTGCTCGTCGCTACCGCCGATGAACATAACCTCCTGCTTCTTGAGGCGCAGGTAGCGCACGTAGATGTCGGCAGGAACATACACGCCAGCCAAGTGGCCGATGTGCACGCCACCGTTGGCATACGGCAGTGCAGCCGTCACGGTGGTGCGTTTGAATTTCTTTTCTTCCATTATATAATGTGATTTTTTGTTTTCTGATTGCAAAGGTAGTGAAAAATCAGTAATTAATGGGGGATTATGCTGCAAACTTTCTATACGGTGTCTTGTGGCGTAGAAGTTGTTATAGTGTTGTAAATACAATTAAATAAAAAATCATGCTTTCGTTTCATAACAAAACGAAAGCATGACTAAATTGATATTTGGTAATTGCTTGAATTACTTTCTTCGTTCGTATGTAAATTGGTATCTGACTTTATTACCAGGAAGAGGATAAGATGTATCTGGAGTGAGTTGTTGTCCTGCTACATTGTAAGCCTTGCCATTCTGAATATAAAAGGAGCATTTTACAATAACCCCGCTTGTTGTAGATAATATGTTGTCTATAGAAAAGCCTTTGTATTTTGCATTTTCTGTGGAAAATCCTTGTGGGGTTATATTTGTAATGTCAAAACTTGTTTGTTTTGCATCTTTTGGTCCCCTACATTCAAATTCAAATCTGTCCAACCGAAGTACTGCAACTGATGCGCCAGCAATTTCTGCAAATGGAGAAGATGGTCCTACGGCATATTTTTTATATTTACCTTTTGACACTAAAACAGGAACAGTTGCCAAGGTCGCATTTGGATCTCTTTCGTATATGGTCTCACTATTTCCTACTATAGCTCTTGTTTTTGATGTGTTATTATGATGAAAAGTAAAAATATAGGTTTCTCCATCAACAACAATCTCTTTTCTTGTGGTATTTTCATCAATTATGATTGGAAACTTTGTCTCCGTTAAGTCGTTTTGGTTATCAACAAAATCATTATTATCAGAACAACTTGTGAACACACTTAGAGTAAAGACTGCAAGTGTAGATAGTAAAATTTTTTTTGTAATCATGATGTTTTATTTTATTATGGTTATTGAATGTTTTGTTGTTTACTGAAGTTTCGGATTTAGCGAAATTGGCTGAAAGCCATATACTTCCATAGCCCAGGGCATCGCCCTGGGTATATCGATTTAGGAGTAAAACGCCCTGAAAGGGCAAAAGTATAAATGGTGGTGGTAAACTTTTGCCCTTTCAGGGCGTAGGTTCACTCCATTTGCCGCCCCAGGGCGATGCCCTGGGCTGTGTACTTACTGGGCTTTCAGCCCGTTTTTCCCTAAATCCGAAACTTGAGTTGTTTATATTTATGATGCAAAAATACAAAAAAAAACGCAATTCTAAAAATAGAATTGCGTTTTCTGTATGAATATCTTGATATATATGTGTGAGATTACTTCACTTCTACAACCTCTGCCTCTGCCACTTCTGCCTGAAGATTCTTGATCTTGCGGCCGAGAGTGAGATAGGCAACAGGAGCTGCGATGAAGATAGATGACAGTGTACCGAAGATTACACCGAGCAACATTGCGAACGAGAAGCTGCGGGTGCTCTCACCGCCGAAGCAGAAGATACAGAGCAGCACGATGAGTGTTGACAGTGAGGTGTTGATGGTACGTGCAAGAGTCTCGTTCAGCGAGTTGTTGAAGATGTCCTGCAGATTGTCCTTCTTGTGCAGACCGAGGTTCTCACGGATACGGTCGAACACAACCACCTTATCGTTGATAGAGTAACCGATAACCGTAAGGATGGCACCGATGAACGTCTGGTCAACCTCAAGCGAGAACGGCACAACGTCCCACAGCAGTGAGAAGAAGCCGATTACGATTGTGGCGTCGATGGCCAGGGCAACGGTAGAGCCGATTGAGAAGGCGATGTTGCGGAAACGTATCAAGATGTAGAGGAAGATTACGGCGAGGGCGATGATCACCGAGATGATGGCACCGTGGGTGATGTCCTTTGCCACTGCCGGACCTACCTTTGTAGACGAGATGATTGAGCCGCCTGCGCGGACGTCAGGGTTCTTGAATGCCTCAACACTCTTCTGTGTAACGAGGTTGGCTGAGTGAAGACCCTTGTAGAGGATGTTCTCTACTTCGTTGTCTACGGCAGGATTGTTGCTTTCAATCTTGTAGTTGGTAGAGATACGGATTGTCTTGCCGTCGGTACCGAGGGCGAGGGCGTTTACTGTGGCTCCGTTGAAGTAAGGAGTGAGCGCAGCCTTCACCTGCTCAGGCTCTGTCTGCTTCTCAAGCACAACCACGTAGTTGCGGCCACCAGTGAAGTCGATGCCCTTGCTCAAGCCGCGAACGCAGAAGCTGCCAATCATAACGAGCAGCACAATGCCGAACACGGTGAACGATGTCTTGTAGGACGACATGAAGCTGTAGTGCTTGTTCGCCATGAAGTTGCGTGAGATGCGTGTAGAGAAGTTCTGCTTTGTCCACTTGTCGTGAGCCAGACGGTTCTCGTAGACGAGACGTGTCAAGAACACGGCGGTGAAGAACGAGCAGCAGATACCGATGATAAGCGTGGTGGCGAAGCCGCGGATTGGACCTGTACCGAACACGTAGAGGATGATACCAGTGAGGATTGATGTCAAGTTGGAGTCGAAGATGGCTGAGAAGGCGTTGCTGTAGCCCAGCGAGAGAGCCTGCTTTGTGCCGAGACCCTTCTTGAGTTCCTCCTTGGTGCGCTCGTAGATAAGCACGTTGGCGTCAACAGCCATACCGAGGGCAAGCACGATACCTGCGATACCAGGCATTGTCAGGGCAGCCTGGAAGGATGCCATGATACCCATCGTGAAGAAGAGGTTCAAGAGCAGCGCGCAGTTGGCAACCATACCCGGGATGAAGTCGTACATCATCACCATGTAGATCATAAGGATGATGAATGCAACAATGAATGATATAAAACCCTGCTGGATTGACTGGGCACCGAGAGTAGGACCTACAACCTCCTCCTGCACGATGTGTGCCGGAGCCGGCATACGGCCAGACTTAAGGGTGTTGGCCAAGTCCTTGGTGTCCTCGATGGTGAAGTTGCCCGAGATTGACGACTGTCCGCCGGTAATCTCGTTGCTCACGCGAGGAGCTGAGTAAACAGTTCCGTCGAGCACGATGGCGATGGCCTTGCCCACGTTGGCCTTTGTCAAGGCAGCCCAGCGGCGTGCGCCGTCAGAGTTCATGGTCATGCTCACCTCAGGCTGGCCTGTAAGGTTGTTGAACTGGTCCTTTGCGTCAGTCACAACGTCGCCCTCGATAGGAGCGCGGCCGTTGGTGGTTGTCACCTTTATGGCGTGCAGCTCGTAGATGTTCTTTGCCTGGATGCCGTCGGCTGGCTTTGCGCTCCAGAGGAGACGGCAGTCAGACGGGAGCACCTGCTTTGCGAGCGGAGAGTAGATAATCTTGTTCACGGCAGCGGTGTCGCGTGCAGATGCATATCCCACGAGACTCAGCGCACCCTGGCCTGAAGGCTGGAAGATGGCGAGCAGCGGGTGCTCCTTCTTTGCCTGTGCGAGCTGTGCGGAAGACTCCTTGTCTGCATCGGCAGCGTCGTCGGCAGAGCTCTTCTTGAGCTGGAGCTTGGCTGTTGACTTCTTTGCAGGCTCAGCCTTCTTCTCCTCAGCCTTGGCTGTGGCGTTGTTGTCAACGGCGGCAGTGTCGCTCACGTCTTTCTTGCCAGAGAGGGCGGCAGCCTCGCGCTGGTCGAGCTGCTGGAGGTAAGGAATGATTTCATCAGAGTTGTATGTCTCCCAGAACTCAAGGTTTGCGCTACCCTGGAGGAGCTTGCGCACGCGCTCAGGCTCGTTGATACCAGGCATCTCCACCATGATGCGGCCCTGCTGACCCTCAAGCTTCTGGATGTTGGGCTGTACGACGCCGAACTTGTCGATACGTGTACGCACAACGAGGAATGAGTTGTCGATGGCCGACTGCACCTCCTCGCGGAGCACCTTCTCCACGTCCTTGTCGCTGGAGTTAGGAGAAACCTTGCCCTGGAGCTGCTGTGTGGCGAAAATCTCAGAGAGATGGTGGCCCGGGGCGTTCTTCTTGTAGGCGTTGATGAAGAGTGTGATGAAGTCGCTCTGCGACACCTCGTGCTCGGCACGGGCCTCCTTCATCGACTTTGTGAAAGCCGCGTCGGTCTTGTGGTCGGCGAGGTTCTCAACTACGTCGGGAACGCTCACTTCGAGAATCACGTTCATACCGCCCTTGAGGTCAAGACCAAGACCGATCTGTGTCTCAAGGCACTTCTGGTAGGAGTAGAGCCCGAGGAACTTCACGGAGTCCTTGTAGTCCTGCTGTGCAATCGGATCCTTTATCTTCGCAGCCTGGCTGTCGTAGTATTTTGTGGCAGCCGAGAACGAGAGATAGAAGATGCTTGCAAGTGTCAACAGGACGGCTGTTACAATTACAATACCTTTGTTCTGCATTTTTTAGTTTTTATTTTTTGTTATTATTATTGCTTGAGGGGGATAACTGGGTGGACTGGGAGTTCTTGGGAACTTGTGGGTCCAGGGAACAGACAGTTTGACCAGTTAGCGTGCAAAGTTACTTATTTTCTCGCGTTTTGCGAAATTTATAGCTTTATTTCTTTGATTTAGTGGCGCTTAACCCCTTAAATCACTATGTTTTAAGCCATACCATCCTACCAGTGGCGGAAAAGCTCGAGTCCGACGCGCACGGTAAAGCCGTCGATTTTGAAGTTTTTCTGTGCCAGGAATGCTGCCATGGAGAAGGCGCGGCAGGAGAAGCCGTAGCCGTATTCCACGTAGGGGTGGAGATGGTGCACGGAGAGCGCGTTGACGTAGATGCGCTCCTTCTCGACGAGTCGTCCGGCAATGGGCAGCCATGAGAGCAACAGGAGCGGCGTCTCGTAGGCGATGTTGGCACGCACGTAGTACTCCGAGGCGTTGTACCATCCGCGGTTCAGAAGCTCGAATGAGCACGCCCAGTCGTCGTTCCATCCGCCAGGGATGTTTTCCTCACGGAAGTTGGTGTAGTCGAGGAAGTAGCTGTCCTTGCCTTTGTGGGTGTAAAATCCTGTTCCTGCGCGCATCTGCAGGCTGCTAAGGGCAGACAGGCGGTAGTTGTACTGTCCGTCGATTTCCAGTCGCTCGTATTCGAGGTTGGAGCCGATGAAGCCGCGAATGCTTCGCTCGTAGTTGGCGGTGAGTATTGGTCCGTAGTAGCCAGTGGGCCGGTATGTAAGTTCAAATACGGGCGCCACGGAGGTGTAGGTGGTGGGTTTGCCTATCTGGTGGAAGCCATCATGCTTTATCGCCGTGCGCTTGTGCGCTTCGATGCCTGCCTCTAGTCCCCAGTGTGGCGACGGGTCGTAGTGGGCAACGGCGCGGAACGAGTGGTCACGGAAGTATTGCAGGTTGAGGCGGTTCCAGTCGATGCTGTCGCCACGTTCGTTCTTCACGGCGTCTACAACCTCAGATGATGTTATCTGTCGTCCGCTTGCCCATTCGGTGCGTATGTAGGCATCGTGGCGTCGGTCAAGGTAGAAGGTGAATGGGAAGTTGAAGTAGAATTGGTGTTGCTTGAAGGCATAGCCCAGCTTGAAGCGTGTCTCAAGCATCTGGCGGTCGTTGAAGAAGTAGTTGCCGCGCAGGTCGAGCTTGTAGGTTAGTCCGCGCCGCGAGCTGTAGCTGAAGTAGAGCGGGTTGAGGATGGGACTGACTCTGAAGCTGCCCTGTTCGCGCGTGCCGAACTTCTGGCTTGTGCGCTGTATTAGGTTGCGCCCGATGGCATCCCACAGCCGTGCGGCGAGTGGTCGGCGTGAGCTGTTGCGCGTGGAATCGGCTGTGGAGGTGTTGCGGCGGGCGTAGTAGCGGTCGAAGAGATACTGCTCGTGGCTTGTGAGCGGCACGGGGCGTATGCGGTTGATGAGCGCCGTGTCGCGCCGGTTGGTGATGGTGTCGCTGATGGTTTTTGGCAGTCCGTAGTACGATGTGTATTCGGCAGTGATGTCATTGCCTAAAAACAGGAAGCGCGCGTTGAGCGAGCAGTCGCGGGGCATCAGCGACTCAGGTCCGCTGTCGCCCATGGTGATGGCGAGGTGGAAGCGCACGAGGTCGTACTCGCCGTCCATGGCAGCCTCTATCACCTGTCCTGTGGCTGTAGCCACACGTGCCCATCCGCGCACGAGCTGTGTGTTCTTCAGTCGTGGTCTGAAGCTCACGAGTGCCACGCCCGGCGAGAACTGCGCCACGCGGTAGCGGTAGAAGCGGCGGTTGCGGTAGTGGAAAGGCGACAGTATGCGCTGGTCGATGATCATTTCGTTGTAGATCATCGGCGTGAGGTATTTCAGCACGGTGGGCATGGTGCGCATCTGGTGTGGCACTGTGGAGTGTTCGAGGAGCCGTGTGGCGCGGAAGTCGCCTGGCCGCGTGCTTGTCACGCGGCTGTAGGTCTCGCCTACATGCTCGCGGTCGCCGCCGTTTGCCACGGCAAACATGGTGGGTATGGCGAGCAGTATGGCGTTGCGTCGGTTGGTGCGCAGGTTGTACTTCAGGTAGGCGTAGCTGTCGCCGGGCTTGTGGCCGGCGGTGTCGACGGAGGCGGCATAGGCGAACACGCGCTTCATCGTGTGCAGCGTGTAGCGTCGTGTGGCGGCACTGGCTTGGCTGTCGGGCAGCAAGGCGAGGGCGGCGAGCAGTATAATATATAATATGTGTAGTTGTTGTCTCAAAATGTCGGTCATTAAGGAAATACGTCTGCAAAAGTAATGAAAAAACAGGTTCACTCACATTTTTACCCCAAAAATTTGGCATTTCGCCCGAAAAATCGTATCTTTGCATCCGCAAACTTATCCCTGATAGGGTTAAGTCGGACTTGTAGCTCAGTTGGTTAGAGCAACAGACTCATAATCTGGAGGTCCCTGGTTCAAGCCCAGGCTGGTCCACTTTAATAATCAAGCACTTACAGAGTTTC
>JBNMLZ010000080.1:0-9731 GCA_050875085.1 Prevotella sp.
CCTTCTCTTTCTGCTCCTCAAGTTTCTTAGTCTTGGCAGTGTTGCCGGAAGCCGCGTTGATGAGCTTCTCATACTTCTTCTCGGTGACATTGACCTCATAGTCGGACTGCGCCGAGTAGTAGGACGACATGGCACTCATGATCGGCGATATGGCATCCATAGCAGCCTGCATCTTGTCGACAATGCCGCTGCACATATTGCCAGTGGCGTCGCCCATAGCAGCCATTGCCTCCTCGTGGGAGATTAGCCCCTCCTGCTCCATAGACTTGATGTTGGCGAGGGTTGACTTGTAGATGTCAACATCGGAAGTGACGAGCGACATGATGCCCTGCCCCGTGGGGTGGGCGTTGGAGTAGTCGGCGCGGGCGTTGTTGGACGCGGTGTTGTAGGCCGACTGCGCGTTGGCGCGGAACTGCTCGCCCTTGGAATTCTTGAGGTTGTCGGCAGACTCCTGCTCGGCGTAGTGAAGTTTTATGTTATGCAGCATCTTCTGATATTCTTCCTCTTTCAGAAGCCCCTTCTCATGCAATAGATCAAGACCACGGAGCGTTATGCGCTCCTGCTCCTTGACGCTCTTTGTAGTCCAGTCAGCACGATACTGCTCCAAAAGTTCGGCGTAGTGCTGTTGGAGATAGAGTTGGCGCTCGTTCTCGCGTTGAGTCATCTCATTGCGGGCATCGAGCCACTCCTGCGAACCCTCTTTAAGTGCCGCGATGCGGTCGGCAAGTGCAGACATGTCAATCTCAAAAAGGCGCTCGTTAAGAGCCTCCTCATCGTGGAAAATGTCGGAGTTGGAGTCGTTGTAGTCGCGGTTGGCCGCTTCAATCTCACGTTGGCGGTTAAGCTCAATGTCAGAGATGAGAGCCTTGGAGTGGTCGTCTTCACGTTTGCGCTGTTCCTCGGCAATTTTCTCCTGCCATTGGCCATATTCGGTGCCATACTTCTTGTAGACAGCCTCCAAAGATTGATAGCCACGCACGGCGATGTCGTGCTGACTGTCGAGAAACTCAGTGTAAGACTTCTTGCCCTGCGAATAAGCTACAATATTATTGGCTTGCTCCTGGTCGGTCTTGTCTTTGGCTGCCTTGATTTCTGCCTGATATGCAGCCTTGGTTGCAGCTTTCATCTCACGCTCATGCTTTTGTGCGGAGCCTTTTAAGCCTTTCGGAGTATCTTTAATCCCCGTTGAGCCGACAGGCGAAGTGTTGGGGTTCCAGTCAGCAGACACGCCAGTTGAGTCGTTGCCACCATTAGCCATAATAGCGTTGAATTGTCTTGCCACTCCAACATTCTTTTTAAGATAGGCATTGATGTTCTGTATGCGCGACTCAACGATTGCCGCACTCTGCTCCGACTCCTTCACAGCATCATTCCATTGCTTCAGCTCATTGTGCTTGCTGACATTCGCACCAGTGGCAACCTTCTGTCCGGTAGGAACCATAATGCCAAAGCTCGTGTACACAGTTTGGTCTTGTGTGGCGTTGTAATAATCGGGATGACGGTCAATTTCGGCTTGCACAGCCTTGGCCGAATGCTTGTGCCGGGCAATCTCCTGATCAAGGTCGAACTTCTTGCCCTGCAGCTCCACCATTTTATTATATAGAGCCTGAGCCATAGCAGCATCGTTAAGATTGCTGATATACTTCTTGATAGCCACATTATTAGCCTCCATCAACTTAGCCTCATTGTGCAGATTGCGGTGATAACCAGGAACAATCTTTTCAAGAGCAATCATAGCCCGCTTCTTCTCGTCGTAACTGTAAGCATTGGAGTTGACGACATTTGTAAGCTGCATGACGCGGGTTTTCTCCTCGGCAATGCTTTGGTTGGCTTCCTTCTGCGCGTCAACCATATCCTTGTGAGCCGCCCGCATCTTCTTGACAGCAAGCTGGTTCTCGTAAGCGGCCTTGTTGTGGTCGCGTATGGCCTTGGCAAGATAGTAGATGCCCGCGCCGAGAGCAATGACAACGGTGAGCACAGCAGCGTAAGGATTGGAGATGCTTGCCGCCCGCATGGCATCCATAGCAGCCTTGGCCTTTTGCAGTTGGCCGGTAAGCAGGTAGTAAGCCACCTTGACAGCATTTACCACCACAATCTTAGCCTTGTTCAGGGCTATGCTTGTGGCGTCATAAGCGTTGGCAATCTTAGTCCATGCGGCATTGATTTTAAGTTCAACCGCCTGAGCTTTGTAGACAAGCGTCACGGCGGCGATTGCCACGGCAAGTGTTGCGAGCGTGCCGATATGGCTCTTGGTAAAAATGATAAGTTGGTAGAGAGTCTTGACAAGCAGCGCCGATGTGCTGATGGTGTATTTCACCACTGGCTGCAGCTCCTTGCCAAGCTCTATGCTAAGCTCCTTGAACTTCTTCTTTGCCATGTCGAGTTGGGCCTGTTCGGAAGTCATCTGTGTGTTGAACTCATTGATGACAGACGTGCCTTGCTCATAGGCACGGTTGGCAGTATCCTGCGCGGTCTTGATGTCGGCGAGTTTGTCGGCCATGACAGAGAATACGGCGACACAACGCGAGCCGTCCATGCCCATCTGGTCGAACATAGGCGCGAGCGACTCAAAGCCGCCCTGCTTCTTCATTGCGCCAAAGAACTGGAGCAAAGCTTCGTTGGCATCGGTCTTGAGAAGGTTGGAGAACTCCTTCACGCTCTTTCCGGCAAGAGCCGCAAACTTGGCAGGCTCCTGGTACATCTTGGCTATGAGGTTCTGCATGGCAGTGGCAGCAGCCTCGTCTTGCTGCATGTTCTGGTCGAGCACCGATGCAAAGCCCATGATTTGCTGCTGCGTGAGTCCGGCCTGCTTGCCCACACCGGCAAGCCGCGCGGTGAAATCGACGAGATAGCCAGCCGACGCGCTGCTGCTCTGCGCAAGTTCGTTGACCACAGAGCCAGTGGCAAGCATAGCACCGCGCAAGCCCTTGGTTTTGTCGTCGCCGAACATCTGTGCCAGCTTGCCGATATTCTTCACGGCGTCATCGCCGAGATCGTCGCCAAGAGCCACATTGATTTTGTCGGCGGCATCGACAAATTCCTCGACCGCCTCCTTGGAGGTGATGCCGAGTCGCCCGGCATCGCCCGCGAGCTGGTTGAGCTTTTCGCGTGGAGTGCGCGTGTCCATACGCTTGAACGTCTCGTTAAGCTCCTCCACCTCATTCTTTGTGAGGCCAGTGTACTTGATGACATCAACCATCTGCTCATCCATTTTGGCATAGTCGGCAGAGCACTTGCGGACTGTCATGGAAAGCCCGGTAACAGCAGCAATAGCCTGGGTGAAAAATCCCCAGTTAACATTAAACATATCAACAATCTTTGCCCACTTGCTCTTTGACTGCTCCTGCTCGGCATTGATGGCGGCAATCTCAGTCTTGAGTTGCTTTGCCTTGCCAGACAGTTCCTTGAACTTGTCGGAGTTATGGTCGACATCGCGGAGTTGCTCGTTGACGAGCTTCAGTGAAGTCTCAAGGTCGCGGATTGAAGCGCCGCTGATATTATTGAGCGTGGCGTTGATAAGACGGTTCTCCTCTACTACATCCTTAGCCCGCTGCCTGGCTTCAGCCATAGCAGTGTTGTATTGACCTATGGATGATGAGCTGGCTTTCTTTATCTCGTCCATGCGTATGCGGCACTGTGTGAGATAGTCGTTGAGAACTTTATAGTCTTCGGGGTCGGTCACACCCTTCATGGCGCGTTTTACGCTGCGCACAGCCTTCTCGATGTCGCCAAGCGATGCCGAGGAGAGGTTGTTGATAGTGTCAATGGTTGCGGAAACGTTTGAGCCGTAAGCCTTCAAGCTGGCTTCGGCTGCCTTGATTTGTTTGTCAAATTTGTTGATGTCCTTAACGAGGGAAGCCGGGTCTTTAAGAGCCGCATCCTTCTTCTTTTTAAGGTCTTCAATCTTCTTCTGAAGAGCCTCCATCTCATTCTTCGCCTCTTGGGCATTGAGGCGGATGATGGTCTCGAAAGTTTGGGTTGTTGCCATAAAAAATGCTACTTTTGGTTGATGAAACCAAAGGTAGCACTTTATAGAATATCGTTAAAATACCAGTCTTTTCAATCTTCTCAAATCGTTTTTGACATCCTCGTAAAAAGATTTCTTGCTTTCCTCGTAAATCTGTTTTATCCGCTCATTCTCAGCCTGAAGCATTTCATGCTTGCGCAGCATCTCTTTACGCTTGGACTCATACTCAAACTCTTTGAGTTGTCTTGATGAAGAATGGGATGACTTGCCGTCACTTTTTATCAAAGCAACGGCAACGACGAGCAGTATATAGACGAATAAGATGAAAAGTCCCATCATAGTTGTAGCGGTTTTGGTTATTACACCACAAATATACGAAATTTTGGCGAGACGGCAAAGGGCGGGAGAAGATTTAAATATGGAAAGATTGAAATATGGAAATATGGAAAGATTGGGGTTGCCTTACCGCTCTCGCTTGCGGTGGATGAGCCACACGAGGGCGAGGACGGCGGCAAGAACGACGAGGGCGGTGGCGACGATGCCCACATGGATGAAGAAGCGCTCCCATGAGGCGAGCTTGCGCTCAACGGGAACCTGCACCTCGCTCCTCTCCACCTTGGCGGAGAGGAGCGTCTTGTAGAGCAGGCGGAGGTCGCGCAGCGAGTCGCGCAGGGCGGTGACCGAGGACGAGGAGTCGGCGATGCGCTCGGTGCGCCAATGGTCGGTGCGGAGGATGTTGCCGGAGGTGTCGACCACGGTGGCGGTGGAGTCGCTGACGGACGACACGGTGCGGCGCACGTCGCTGACGATGCGCTCGACGAAGCGGTCGCGGAACACGGTGTCGGATGCGGCAGCCACCGTGTTGCTTGTTTGGAGTGTTGTGTTTTGAACCGTCTGTGCGGCGGCAGGGCGCGAGGCGCGGCAGCCGGTGAGGACGGCGAGCACTACGCAAAGCATGAGCGCGAAGCGGCTTGCCTCCCATGCGCGGCGCTTGACGAGACCGGGAAGTTGCACGCCCTTGGCATACACCCACTTGCGGAACTCCGCCTGCACGCGCTCCACGGGAGCCACGGCGCGGATGAGCTTGAAGAGCGTGGAGCCTCGGAAGGCGTTGATGCCGGCGTTGAAGCAGAAGTCTACGCAGGCGTCGAACTTGCCCTGCGTGTCGATCTGCGGTATGGCGGAGCAGAACGCCTCGCACGGGGCGAGATCCTGGCTGAGCCAGCGGTCGGCGGTAGACTCGTTGCATGACGTGTGGGCGGTCACGCCCTTGGTGTGGCCGTAGCCGGCGGTGTAGACCCCGGCAGGACAGCGGTAGGCGCGGGAGCGGTAGCCCTCGGAAGCCTTGATGTGGGAGATTAATTCGGGACTGGATTGCATGATATGGAAAGATGGGAAAATTGAAAAATGGAAAGATTGAAAGATGTTGTTAAGCCTTTGTGGCATCAGGATTGGAGAAGTTAAGGTAGTCGGCGAGTCCGGGGATGCGCTCGATGAACTTGAAGCGCAGTATGTAGTAGAGGAAGGCGACGACCTGCCAGGGCGTAGAGCCAGGGCGGAAAATCTTCTTGAGGTTCTTGAGGATGTTAAGGCTGTAGAAGTAGAGCACCACGTAGGTGACGAAGCTCACGCACTGCAGCGCGCCCTGCGGCTGGTGCTTCATCTGCCCCACGGCGTAGATTGCGCAGCATAGCACGAAGAACACCGTTGCCTCGGCGCCGCAGCGCAGCGCCTTCTTGAGGTTGAAGTCCTCGTGGTTGGCAATCATGCCGGAGATGTAGCCGAAGAAGAAGTTGAAAAAGAACACGGCGACGAGCGACAGCAGCTCGCCCTCGATGGGCTTCAGGAAGGCAAGCACGGCAAGCGTGATGCCGACGAATAGGTGACGGATGTTTTCTATCATAGCGGGAAAGATTGAAATATTGAAAGATGGTAATATTGAGAGATGGAAAGCCTTGCTGGGCAGTCAGCCTATATAAGACGATTGGAGAGGAAATAAAAATACGGTGTACCCCCTGAGAGTGGAGAGTACACCGTATTGATGCAATGGCTTAATGGCAAAGCCTGTTGTTTTCTTTACTCGCCGTTGTTGTCGTCCACGCTGTACTCGCGCAGCTGCATCTTGCGCGCCTCGGTGGTGAGGATGCGCGAGCGCAGGTCGCCGGTCGGTCGGGCGCAGAGGTGGATGTCGCGGATGTTCTCGGCGCTGCACTCCTTGGCGGTTTGGGAAGCACTTGAGGATATTCCAGCCGAGAAGATGGCGAGGTCGGCGAGCTTTATCTTCTTGCCGTCGAGCACAAGCTCCTTCACGCACGCCACCATGTCCTTCAGCACTCCGTGGATGGTGCCAGCCGAGTAAGGCGTGTTGTGGGCTGACATGTGCTTGGCGAGTCCTTCGAGGTCAACCGTCTCGTCGCTCACGGCGCGGACGTACCACATGTTTTTTGTTTGACCCTCGCGCTTGCTTTGATACTTTTGGTAACGAATCATAGTTGTTGTGGTGTTTAAAGGGTTAATGTTTGGTGTTTGGTTCGGCTGCAGCCTGTGCCGTTTTGTTGTTGGCACGGTGCAAAGATACAACAAGCGAGCCTGCGCCCCGACGGTTTCCGTCAGTTGGCGCAGGCTCGCTTGTCGTTAATGGTTGTTGTCGTTACTTGTCGGCTGTGGGGCGCGGTCCGAGAAACTTGTCGCCGTTGAGGTGAATCATGTGGTCGGGCATCTCGGCAATCCACACTTCCGTCTCCCATGCAAGCTGTTCGGAGAACCTCTTGAACGTCTTGAAGTCGGGAAATGCCGTGACGAATATCTTGCCGCTCCTCACATTGGCAGTGAGCGCGGCAAGCTCCGCCATGCGCTTGTCGTCCATAGGGCCTACCGACGTGACGCTCTCGATGAAGAAAAGCCAGTCCTTCGTGGCATCGTAGAGCACCACGTCGGGCATCTTGTCGTGCAGCGTTATCTCGAAGCCCAGCCGCGCGAGCGCATCCTCGTCCTTTACCATGTCGCGCTTTGTCGTGTCGCCAACGTACAGGCATTGTGCGCCGGGGGCGAAGCGCGGGCCGAAGTCCTCGATTATGGCCTTCTGCAGCTCGTTGTGCTTGCCTGTGGAAAACTGCAGCACCTGTCCGTTTACCGTTATAGGCACTTGCCTCATGCGCCGCTTCACGGCATACTTGCTCACAAGGCTCTCGTGCCGGGCGAGGAAATCGGCCACGGCCGGGCGGCCGCCCCCGGCGCGTATCACGCCGAGGAAGTCGGCAGTAAGCCGGTAGCGGTAGTTGGGGCTGTTGGTTGCCGTGCCGTTGTCCTCGATGAAAGCCGCTGTGCGGAAGTGGTGGATGGCTTGCTTGCGTATGGTCTCGCGCGAGTTCTCTGCGTAGGAGCGTCCGTAGGCGTCGCCTATGAACTCTATGATGTCGTGTATGCGCGTCCACTCGCCAGTGGCCTCCGCCCACGGTGTGCGCTTGCGCAGCCGCGCCATCGCGAGCAGCGTGTAGGCGCAAAGCTCGCTCTGCTGCCGTGCCGGCACTCCGAGCGAGGCGAGGAGCGACTGCATTCTTTCGATGTTGTTCATTGTATGTAAGTGTTTATTATTTCGTCGCAGTGCCGCTCCGACAAGTCGCGGTCGGCGAGCAGACGCTTGCCCATGTCCATAATCTCGCCGATGGGCGGCACGGGCATGGCGTTTATCTCGGTGGCGTTCACCTGCGTGGAGCCGTTGAGTATGCGGTAGTAGGTGTCGTAGAGCGTGGAGTTGAACATGACGTAGAGTCCGTAGACAAGGCACTCGGACATCTCGCGGTCGGTGGAGTCGATGAAGTTCACCTTGTTCTGCGAGCTTATCTCGCTGTAGCCTGGCTGGTAGCGGCTCAGGTAGATGCCGCACTGCAGGCGCCGGTGCTCCTCCTTGGCAGTGAAGCGCTTCACGAAAAGGTAGTTGCGGTTGGGCTGCATGAACCCGGCGCGCCCGCGAAGCAGATACTCGCCCTCCTTGCCTTGCGGAAAGCGCACACGCCCGTCCTTTATGTGGCAGCTGTATATAAGCGGTACGGTGTCGGGCGCGGGCTTGTCGCGCAGCATGTCGCGCGAGCGGAAGTCAACCACAAGCCCCGTCTTCATGCGCAGCCCTATGCCGCCGAGGGTGTTGCTCATTGCGCCGAGGGTGTTGAGCACGCGCGTCTCGCTCTCGCTGGTGGGCAGGAACACGTAGCGGTTTGCAGCAGCCGACACCACAGTCCCGGAAGGTACGGTCATTGTGCGCCTGTGGGAGAAGTCGCTGCTTGTGGCTGTGGTCGATATGTCGACCGTTGGCTGCGGGCGCACTCCTCCGCGCAGCCTCACAATCATGGTCTCCTGCAGCACGCTCTCCTTGTCGAACACCTTGTCGCGGCTTGCGAATAGGTGTATGTACTGTAGCGTGGCGTGGGCGAAGAGCCACTGGCGGAACCGCTCGAAGTAGGCTCCCGACGTCCATGAGCGCGGGATGATGTAAACCATGCTGCCGCCCTCCTTCAGGTTCTTTACGCCCATTGTGGCAAAAAGGAAGTAGAGGTTGGGCGCGCCGTGGCACACTTCGGGCAGGAGCCGCGCCTCGGGTGCGTCCTTGGCCACTTTCTTGTAGGGAGGGTTGCCTATGATGATGTCGTACCGTTCAAGTTCGGCCGACGCGCCGAAGAGTCCGTGGCGGTCGAGGGCGTCGGCCTGTGAGAGAATGTAGTTGCCGGTGCGTATCTCGTAGCAGAGGCGGTAGTGGCAAGCGCGCCGCGCCGTCTCCAGGTTGTCGCGGAGCAGGGGCAGTATGTTAGGGTCGTTCTCGTAGCATACGATGCGCAGCGTCTGCCCCTCGCCGAGAATGCCGTCCATGCGCTCGGCAAGAGCTGCCGACAGTATGCCCGACCCTGCCCCGGCGTCGAGAGCCGTGAGCATGGGGCTGCCGGTGGGGGCACTGACAAGCGAGGCCATGAAACGCGCGGTCTCACGGCTTGTGAAGAATTGCCCATATTGCTTGCGCTGCTCCTTGGGCATCTGTCGTATGAAGTCCTCTGTGCGTTGGCAGATGGTTTCGAGTATCATTTTCGGTATTTGTTTGCTTGGATGCAAAGTTACGCAAAATATAGAACACCGGGAACCTTGCGCCTCATTTTTTTGCAGCTATACTGCAAACGAAATCAAGGTCACGGCTCGCCCAGCGCCTCGACAATCATTTCCACCTGCCGTGGAGTCCACGTGCGCTGGCTGCCGTTATATCCAAACTGCGCCAGCCTGTCCTGCAAGCCGGGACACATGGCTATCCATTCCTGCAGCTTGCGCCAGGCACGGCTTGCCGAGAGGTTGGGCATGTACATCTGCGCAAGCTCCGTGCGCCCGTAGGCGCGAATCTCGAAAGTTTCATTTTTGTTCATAGCGAAATGTCGTATTTTTATATTGTCAGGTTGAATTGTTTGGCTGAAAAAATAGCAGGTTTGCACAAAGGTAGCAAAGCTGGGAAAATATAAAAATACAGATGCTTTCAAAAAAGGGGTCGTTTACACATCAAAAAGGACCCCTTTTCACATCAAAAAGGACCCCTTTTTGATGCGTAAACGACAAGGCTTTAAATTCTGTGGCGGCGTAGGGGGTGAAGAGCTCGCGCTTGTCGGAGCCGGAGTTGTTCATCTGGCTCTTGCCCGGCGTCGCGCCGACGAGGTTGGGATGAATGCCGAAGGCGAAGCACAGCGCGTTGGACGCCTCCGACATGTCGTCGCTCCAGTTGCCGCCCTCCTTC
>JBNMLZ010000081.1:0-9651 GCA_050875085.1 Prevotella sp.
GCCGATTTCGGGCGAAAGGGGTAAAAATAGCGAGGAACAAGACTCCATCCGTGGCGGAGGTCTCCGGCCTCCGCAGCAGCCATTATTTGCAATTAAGTAGCAGCCATTATTTGCAATTAAAATATATATTACTAATATTTGCTTTCTGCGGAGGCCGGAGACCTCCGCCACGGATGGAGTCTTGTTCCTCGCTATTTTTACCCCTTTCGCCCGAAATCGGCTGGCACTTCTCCCCACTTTCTTGTTTCCCATTTCACCACTGGGTTGTTTATCTGGTGGGTGCGCAGCCACGCCTCGGCGCGAGCTATGATTTGGTAGAGCTGTTCGGTTTGTGGTGTGCGTGCGAGCTTGGTCTTGCATTGCCGTTTCTGCACCCACAGAATGGCGTTGTGCGAGTCGCTGTAGATAGTCTTGCCCGTGACGCCCTGCTTGTCGAGAAGTGCGAGGGCGTGCACGATGGCGAGAAACTCGCCTATGTTGTTGGTGCCGTGCACGGGTCCGAAGTGGAACACCTGCGCTCCGGTGGCAAGGTCAATCGCCTGGTATTCCATCGGTCCGGGGTTGCCCGAGCAGGCGGCGTCTACTGCCCATGCGTTGGCAGTCACTTCCATTGGCAGCGGAAGCACCGTGTCGTGACGGTTTGTTGGAGGGTTGTATATCTTAACCATTAGAAATTCATATAAATTCGTTTCGCTATATATTCTGCCATTTTTACTGGGACGGCATTGCCGATTGCTTGTTCAATTGCAGACGGACTTCCCACAAATTCAAATGACTTAGGAAATGTTTGTATATAACTACGTTCTTTTGTGGAAAGAGGTCTCACTTTTGATAGGTCAGATGTCTTGTCAGCAGGGTGTATGGTGTAGTTGGCGGGTATAGGTCGATTGACACTGCGTATTGTGCAGCACGGCTCATCTACAGAGAATATTGCCCGACGTTTATAGTTGCGAGGATGTATGTATATATATTCAGTGTCAAGAGGACACTCTGAGAAATATTTCCTTACAGTCATGCGCTCATCCGACAAACCGTCAAACAATGCGTTAAGAAGAAAGTCTTCTTTCTTCCCAATACATCCAATTACGAAGTACCGTTTACGCATTTGCGGAACTCCCATATAGCTTGCATCCCATACATGTTTGGTAATGCCATATCCTGCTTCCCGAAATGTGTCCAACGCTTCCTTAAATATAGGAGACCGTTCAATAGTGTAAACATTCTCCATGACAAACCATTTTGGACGGATGGCAGATACTATCTGGCTATATATGCGTGTCATATTGGCTCTCTTTCCAACAAGATTAAGTTTTCCTGCTATGGAGAAATCTTGGCATGGCGGACCACCTATAATCATATCAGGATTGAGCTTTTTAATTTTCTCTGTAACATCCGTAGCAGATAGGTCCTGCATATATATAGGATGGGAGAAGTTTTGCTTATATATATCAATGGCAGGTTGCCAATTGTCGTAAGCGGCCACCACTTCAAACCCCGCATTCTGAAACCCCAAACTCATTCCGCCGCATCCTGCGAATAAATCAACAACTCTTCTACACATTCAAATATTCCTTTATACAATTTGCGATATATTCACCAAGTTTCACAGGTACAGCATTTCCTATAGCCTGGTTTAGATTCGTCTTTGTTCCACTCCACTTGAAATCTTTTGGGAAAGTTTGTATCCAGCTACGCTCTTGATAGGTTAATGAACGAATGTCTGCGGTGAGGGGCGCAGAATCGGCTGGATGTCCTTTATATCCCTTCGGAACAGGTCTGTCGACACCTCGTATGGTCATAGAAGGTTCGTCTATAGAGTATATTCCACGACGTTTATACGATGTTGGGACCCGGAAATAATGCTCAAAACCAAGAGACTCGCCAAAATATTCTCTAAGTGTCATGCTATGATCACTTTGATGGCACAGCAACAAATCTCTTAGCACATTGTCTGAACCATCAAGAATACCTATTGTTATATAGCGCTTACGAATTTGTGGAACTCCGCACTTGCTTGCATCGAGCGTAAGTTGAGTAATGCCATATCCTGCCTTCTTAAATATACTATTTACTGCTTTAAGAGTCATACTCTTTTCTATTACAGCCACATTCTCCATCAAGAATATTTTGGGACGTATTTTATCCACAATTTCGGCATAAGAAACAGTAAGAGCGGCACGTCCTCTGGTCTCGTCACGGTGTCCTGCCGTAGAATAATCTTGGCACGGCGGACCTCCAATAATCATGTCAGGGTGGAATGCTTCAATATCAGATATGTCACTTAAATCACTGAGGTCGCGCTTAAATACTGGGTGGTTGAAATTTTGTGAGTATATGTTTAATGCCACATCCCAATAGTCGAATGCGGCAACAATGTTGAATCCGGCATTTTGGAAACCCAATGAGAGCCCGCCGCATCCACAGAAAAGGTCTATAACTTTGATTTTACTAATATCAGTCTTCATTGTTTTATATTTAGCTGCTTGTATTTTTCCAGAAGTTTGGAGATTACTTCATGCTCACTGATGGATGTCGGGAAACCATATGCTTGGCGTATTGCAGCATCGTTATTGATATGCGCGAGTCTTAAATCTTCAGGCATCGTGTCCTTGTCATATAGGTCGGCAAGAGAACACTCAGGGTGCTTTTTTCTTGCGGTGATAATGTTTTTCCCTGTCTCCTCTATAGCACTTTTTTGTATTGCGGACGGGTTAGGCCAAGGAAAATTATTGAAAACTATGTCTGTACTATAGCGTGGACGAAAATCCTTGTAGCCACAGACTGCTTTTGTCCATAACATATGTATGTAGCTCTGCAGCACTCCGAAATGATAAAATGTCGCATTTGGCATTATCTTTACGAGGTTGCTAAACAGTTTATGTTTTGTTGATGCGACATCCACATATTCCATTGGAATGTATTCTCTATTTTCAGATGTAACCTCGGGAATGACAATGAAATCTGATGTAGGAATGTTTTCTACATGAAATTTTATTGGAAAGTCTGCAAGTTTGCGCGTCCCAGCATCTGTACTTTCTTTTCTGAATCGACGCACTTCTTCTAAACGTTCTTTGCATAGTGGCATCTTTCTTAATTCAGAAGGACTACATTTCGCTAACCATAGAAAATAGCGTTTCTTCCCTTTGAGCAGTTCGTCTGCGCCATACCATTCCATGAAATATTTTTTCGAGGCTGGTTCTTTTGCCATGAAAGCTTCTGCTTCATTTGGCTTGAACAAAAGAAATCCTCCGTCAATAGGTTTATTTCCTATTCCGGTCTGCGGTATGTCACATATAGGGACGTTCCTTGAACTTACAAGTACAGTTTCTTCTTCACGTAGGTATGGACTTATTTGGGTAGCTCTTTGAGGCAAAGAGTCTTCGCCAAACAGAATTGCCGATTCTGTCGGTTTTGTTCCAAACCCAATGATAGTGCAATGCACCTGTGCAACCTTCTTTGACTCACTGTTCCATACAAAAGGTTTGTAAGCAAATAGTATTTTTATTCCATATTTTTCAAGCATGCTTTTCCACAGTAAAGACACCTGTTCGCCACGGGTTATATTTATGGTAGAGACAAAAGCCGTCTTTGTATTTGTTCCTTGAATAAACCTCGCGGCCTTGAAAAACCAGCCAGTCACCAGATCCATGTTTCCCGGACGTGGACTATCTTTGCCAATTGCAGCCATTAAGTCATTTCTTTGCTTGCCATCACGACTCTTTTTGCCTTTAAATGGTGGATTGCCTATTATGTAAGACAAGTGTGAAGGTTCGATGATGGTGTTCCATTCTTTTGTGAGAGCATTGGCTTTCTCTATATGTGAATAGCTCTTCAGTGGCAGAAATTCAATGTCTCTTGCTACTATATGCTCGGTTTCACGCATCATCTGGGCTTCTGCTATCCAAAGAGCTGATTTGGCGACTGTAACAGCAAAGTCGTTTATTTCTATTCCATAAAAGTTGGATATTGAAACTTTTATAGGGGTCATATCGCCTCCCAAAGAGCGGTTGCCTTCCAATAATATTTCAAGAGCCCTATTTTCAAGACGGCGCAAAGACAGATACGTTTCTGTAAGGAAATTTCCTGAACCACATGCCGGGTCAAGAAAAGTCAGTGACGCAAGCTTGTTTTGGAATTCCAGCAACGATGTTTTCCGTCTGCTGTCCACCTTGATTTGTGTTATTTTGTTCAACTCAGCATTCAGGGCATCGAGGAATAGTGGATCTATCACTTTATGGATATTTTCAACTGACGTATAGTGCATGCACCCCTCCTCACGTGTTTCGGGATTCATTGTGTCCTCGAATAATGCCCCAAATATAGTGGGAGATATTCCACTCCAGTCGAAACCTGAACTGCATTCATCCAAAAGCAATTTTGCTATGTCTTCCGTGAATTTTGGAATCTCAATGTCCTCTTCTGCAAAAAGTCCACCATTCACATATGGAAAAGACAATAATGTGTCATCCTCATATGGGTCACGTTGGTCGTATGGAGTGTTTAGCATCTTGAACAGACTTGTCAAGGCACTCCGCATACACGATGGCTTAAAGGCACTCATGTAATCATGAAATGAGCCGTGCTTCTCACCAAATAGTCCACTGTCCTCGGCAAAGAGGCAAAACACAAGCCTTACGCAGAGTATATTTAAGGAGCGTAGGGTTTCGGCAGATTGTGGAGCTATATATTCTTTATTTATTTTGGCGTAAAGTTCACCTATAAGTTCTCCCGCCTTTATGGATATTTCTTTTTCATGCCTAAGCGCAATATCCGTATCTTCCACAAGAAAGCGCAATAGATAATACTCCTTCTCAAGGTCGTACAATTTTATTTCGAAAGGTTCGCATCCAGGCTGTTCCATGTCGTATACGAGGAACGATTCGAAGTTGCAAGTTACAATCCAGCGTGGACGCTCGGAATATTTCATTCCAGTAGAGTATCTTACTGCCTGTTCATAGGGGGTAAGTTCTTCCTTGTCGCTTTGTTTTTTTGCTTTGCGGAGATTTTCTTTGGCTGACTTGTTCTCTATCAGAACTTTTGTTGAAGGTATGTATGCATCTATGAATTTTATTTTCTTTAGTTGCACAGGTAGCTCAAACATGATGAAATCCGCAGGCGTTTCCACCCCAAAGACATCATGCAATAACTGATACCAGAAAGACTGGCTTTCTCCTTTTTCATATCCACGCCCCTTCCATGTTTTGACAAACTTGCGTGCGGCATCTTTTGAAGATTGCTTCATTTTATTGTATTTAAGTAAAACAATAATCTATCATACCATGAACATTATTATCACTTGCGCTATTATCACTCTTATGAACATTCCGAGTGGGTATACCGACGTGTAGGCTACGGCGGCGCGGTCGCCGCGTATAGTCTCGTTGGCGTAGCTCAGCGCCATGGGGTTTGCCATTGCGCCGCAGAGCAGTCCGCAGATGGTGCCGAAGTCAAACTTGTGCACCTTCAGCGCTATGGCACCGATGATGAGCAGCGGGATGACGGTCAGCGCGAAGCCCACGCCAACCCACAGCACGCCCTCAGGACGTATCACCGTGGCGAGGAAGTCCTTGCCGGCAGCCAGTCCGAGACAGGCGAGATAGAGCGACAGTCCGAGCTTGCGGAGCATGAGCGATGCCGAGCGCGTGGTGTAGCTGATGAAGTGAACGCGCGAGCCGAGCGCGCCAATCAGAATACCCATGATGATAGGTCCGCCGGCGATGCCGAGCTTCACCGGCGCGCTCATGCCCGGTATGCTGATAGGAATCATTCCCACGGCAAGGCCGAGCAGCAGTCCGAAGAATATGGCGCCGAGGTTAGGCTCGTTGAGCACCTGCACGGCGTTGCCGAGGAACGCCTCGGCATGGTCTACGTCGTCGGGCGTGCCCACCACGGTCACGCGGTCGCCATACTGCAAGTGGAGCGAGTCGGTGGCGAGCAGCTTGATGTCGCCGCGCATCACGCGCGACACGTTCACGCCGTAGGTCTGGCGCATGTGCAGCGAGCCGAGTGTCTTGCCGTTGAGCTTGGTGCGCGTCATGACGATGACGCGGCTCTCGACGGTAGAGTCGATGGCGTTCCAGTCGATGTGGTCGCGGTTCCAGTCCTTCTCCACGCGCTTTCCGAAGAGCAGGTCCATGGCAGGCACCTCGTCGCGGTTGGTCACCACGAGCACGTTGTCGCCAATCTGCATCTCCGTCGTTGCGAGCGGCACAATCACGTTGTCGCCGCGCCAGATGCGCGAAATGATGAACTGGCGGTGGGTCATCTGCGAGATTTGCGCAATCGTCTTGCACGATATGGCGGGGTTGACCACCACAAACTGGCCCACGAACGTCTGGTCGTCGTCATCGCCACCGTGGGGCATAAGGTCGTCGGGATGCACGAGAAACTTGCGCAGCAGTATCATCGCCACAATCACGCCCACCACGCCAAGCGGATAGGTCACGGCGCATCCCAATGCCGCGCCGCTGCTCGACAAGTGGGCAGCCGACAGCGCCTGCTGCGCCGCACCGAGTGCCGGCGTGTTGGTGGTCGCGCCGCAGAGGATGCCCACCATGTCGGGCACCGATATTGGCAGCACGAGGCACAGCGAGAGCGCCATCACCGTGCCGAGCGCTATGACAGCCATGCTCCACACGTTGAGCGACACACCCTCATGGCGCATCATGCCGATGAAGTTAGGCCCCACGTGCAGACCGAGCGCGTAGACGAAGAGCGACAGTCCGAGCGTCTCGGCGAAGTTGAGCATCTGCGGGTCCGACGAGATGTGCATGCTGCCCGCTATGATGCCGATGAAGAACACGAACGCCACGCCAAGTGATATGCCCTTGATGTGTATCTTGCCCAAGGCGAGTCCCACCGACACTATGAGCGACAGCACAATGATGGTCTGCACCGCCGAGTGTATCGTGAAAAGACTTTCAATCCATTCCATTTGCTTTGTTTCAGTATGTTTGTTTGATGGTTACTTTTGAATTCGACTGCAAAGGTAGCGCAAATCGAAGACAACACAAAACAAGCTTGCTTGTTTTTGTTGTTGAGATGCAGCCTATCTTATCAAAAGGTAGCGCAAATCGAAGACAACACAAAACAAGCTTGCTTGTTTTTGTTGTTGAATGCTTGTTCATTTCAATTTCTTTTCTTAACTTCGCGAAGCCTAAATGTCGTGCGAAACATGTCGTTTGGTCCGCTTACCACGACCGAGGTAAGCACGTTGAACGGTCGGAGTAAACACGTTGACCGACCGAAGTAAGCACGTTGACCGACCGAAGCAAGACGACAAAACGACTCCCCCTGGACGACAAAAGCATAACAAACCTGAAACAAAACAACTAAAACCATTCTACTCTATGGCCATCTTAAAGGATATAATAAAGTACATCATGGCATCAACCACCATTGCAGCCGCGTCGCTGTGCAGCGCGACAGCGGCGGACAAGCCGGTGAACATTGCCCACTACCGCGCCGTGCGCACGTCGTCGTGCTACGACTACAACCTCACGGGGCAGCTCTTGACCGACGGCATCACGTCAACCGTCATGCCGCCGTCGCTCAGCGTCACAACCAAG
The DNA here is from genome assembly GCA_050875085.1 of Prevotella sp. Classification (GTDB taxonomy): domain Bacteria; phylum Bacteroidota; class Bacteroidia; order Bacteroidales; family Bacteroidaceae; genus Prevotella. Next base: position 7,569 of record JBNMLZ010000081.1, read on the forward strand.
GACGGACCGCTGCCGCGCCGCGAGCGCGAGTGGACGGTAGACGGGGGACAGTGGACCCACAACACGCTCACCGGAGCCGACAACTACATAGAATACCGCTGGACGGGAATGGCGGTCAGCGCCGACCGCATCGACCTCAAGTGCACCGTCGCCTACAAGGAACAGCCACAGCGCGGAGGCTATTCCATACGCCTTCTCGTGGCGTCCGACAGGCAGAAGGACGGCGCGTGGACCGTCGCGGCCGAACAGCACGGCGACGGACTGCCCGGCACCGAGTCGCTCTACAAGATGAGCAGCGACCCCAACAAGCAGACGCGCCACGACCTGCTGCCCGCCCGCAACATCAGCCTGTCTGCCGCGCTGCCGAAGGGCTTGCGCAATGTCAGCGCAGTGCGCGTGGAGGTGAGGATGGACGGCGCCGCCTACTGGAACATAGGCAACCTGCTCTTCTTCCGCTCCGGCATGTCGGTGCAGTCGGAGGCTCTGCCCAACTCGCGCTTCGGCAGCGCATGGATGAGCGACGGCGAGGGGCGGCAGTGGGCGCAGGTCGACCTCGCTGCCGACTCGCGGATAGACGCCGTCAGGCTGTCGTGGATCCGCCGTCCGCAGCATGGCTACATCGAGGCAAGCGTTGATGCCGTGGAGTGGCGGCGCATAGCCACGCTGTCAACCGGCAGCAGGCGGCGCGACGAGCTTGTGGCAACACCCGGAGCCTCAGGACGCTACGTGCGTGTGGTGATGGACGGCGGCAGCGTCGACGTGGCCGGCTCGGGCGCGTCGGGCGTGAAGGCTTATGTGCTGAGCGAGATGCAGGTGGAAGGCACGCCGGGAACATGGCGCGACAACGTGGCCTACAGCAACGTGTATGCCGACGGCTGCCTGAAGCTCAACCTCGGCGACTGGCAGGTGTGCCGCTCGTCGGAGGTGAAGGCCGACGGCGCGCGTCTGTCGACTGCCAAGTACCGTTGTGGCGCAAGCTGGATTCCCGCCAAGGTGCCGGGCACGGTGCTCACGAGCTTCGTGGACTACGGCGCCGTGGACGACCCCAACATTGCCGACAACATCTTCAATGTAAGCGACTCCTACTTCAATTCCGACTTCTGGTACCGCCGCACGTTCCGCGTGCCCGTCGAGATGCAGGGCAGACGCGTGCTGCTCAATTTCGACGGCATCAACTGGAAAGCCGACGTGTGGCTCAACGGCAAGAAAATCGACCGCATCGAGGGCGCCTTCACGCGCTCCCGCGTTGACATCACCCCATGGCTCAACCACGGCGGCGACAACACGCTTGCCGTGCTCATCCACAAGAACGCACACCCCGGCGCCGTGAAGGAGAAGAACCACTACAACACCGACTACAACGGCGGCATTCTCGGTGCCGACAACCCAACGTTCCACGCCACCACCGGATGGGACTGGATATCAACCATACGCGGACGCGACATAGGCATCTGGAACGATGTCTACCTGACAGCCACCGACAACATCGTGCTCTCCGACCCGCTCGTGACAACACGGCTCGCCAACCTGCCCGACACCACCGCAACACTCACACCGCGAGTGGTGGCAAGCAACTGCCTCGGCAGCGACGTGCAGGGCACGCTGCGCGGATGGATTGGCGACATAAGGTTTGAGAAGAACATTACGCTTGCCCCCGGTGAGCGCCGCGAGGTGGTGTTTGAGCCGGAGGACTTCCCCGAGCTTCGCAACCGCCACATGCGGCTGTGGTGGCCCAACGGGTATGGCGAACCTTATCTCTACGAGGCAGGCTTTGAGTTTGTGCCTACAGCGCAAGACCCAAAGCTCAAGACCCAAGCCCCGGCTACCGTCAGCTACCGCGCCGGCATCCGCCAGATGACCTACGCCGACCCCAAGACCCAGCTGAAACTCTACGTCAACGGCAGGCGATTCATACCCCTCGGTGGCAACTGGGGCTTCTCCGAAGCCAACCTCAACTACCGCGCCCGTGAGTACGACACCGCCGTAAGGCTGCACCGCGACATGCACTTCAACATGATACGCAACTGGGTGGGCATGACCGGCGACGAGGAGTTCTACGACGCCTGCGACCGCTACGGCATCA
>JBNMLZ010000082.1:0-9482 GCA_050875085.1 Prevotella sp.
CGACAAGTTCGTGCAGAACGCTTCATTCCTCCGCATGAAGACCCTTACCCTGCAGTATGACCTGCCGAAGAAGTGGCTTGCCGCTACACGCTACATCAAGGGTGTCAAGGTGTTCGGTATCGCCCGCAACCTCTTCACCATTACCTCATTTGAAGGTTACGATCCGGAGCCGGATATCAACCTCGTGCAGTTCAACTATCCTAACACCCGCCAGTTCATGCTCGGCGCTGAGTTAACATTCTAAAATATAAATACAAAAGGATACAATATAATGAAGAAGATATATTTATCATTGATGCTTCTTGGTGCAGTGGCATTCACTTCTTGTGACATGGACACCAAACCTTACGGCTCGCTTGATGAGGATACCGCCATCGAGAGTGGCAAGGACCTGCGCTCTTTCCGCAACCAGGTCTACAGCTACCTGCGCAGCGTCACATCAGGAAGCTGGGTTTATTACACTGACATCCAGATGGACGAGTTCCACGGACTTATCAGCAACGGCAACCAGTTGGGCCAGTTCTCGAAGGGTACTTTCACAGCGTCGGATGACGACATTGAGGGCAAATGGGCTTCAGGCTACTCTATGATCGCAACCTGCAACTCTTTCCTTGATCATTGCGAGAAAATGCTTGCCGACGAGAACATTACAGCTGCAAACAAAAGCCTGTATGAGCGCTACGAGGGTGAGGCAAAGTTCGCGCGTGCATACATGTACTTCTGGCTTGCCGACCACTTCTGCCAGTCATACACGCAGACTGACCCCAACAAGGCTGCAAGCGGTCTGCCTATGACCACCACTTACAACCCGACGGGCGACGTGAAGCAGTATCCGAGCCGCAGCACTCTCAACGAGACATTCAGCCAGATTGAGAATGATCTCAACGACTCTTACACAGCACTCAAGGCTTACGAGGCTTCAGGTGCAAAAGATGTTGCCGCTTTGCTCCAGCCAAACTCAAACTATCTCTCTTCTTACGCAGTGGAGGCTCTTCAGGCACGTATCGCTCTCGTGAAGGGCGACTGGGCTACAGCACAGTCAAAGGCTGAGGATGTGATAAATAATGGCAACTATTCATTGGTTACAATCGACGACTATGCTAATTACTGGACCAATGACAAGGGCACTGAGAACATCTTCCTGCCTTATATGAGCTCTGAAGAGCTTGGCGGCTCAATAGGTGGTATCTACCTCAGCGACAACCAGACTTCGGCTTGGTACATCCCGACTTACGGTACTTTGTCTTTGTTTGAGGATGGTGACGTGCGTTTCGACACATATTTCACACAGTACGATAACCTCACAGTAGAAGGTACATCTTATGGGGCATTCGTGTTCAACAAGTTCCCGGGCAACCCTGCTCTGCGCAAGTCAGAGAAGAACAACTTCGTGAACATGTCAAAGCCTTTCCGCCTTTCAGAGATGTATCTCATCGCAGCCGAGGCAGCAGCCCGTCAGAACCGTACGCAAGTTGGTGCTGATTATCTCAATAGTTTCCGCTCTTACCGTATCAATGGCTATGAGAGCGAAACATTCGAGAACAGTCAGGAGTTGCTTTCAGCAGTATTGGCTGAGCGCGAGAAGGAGTTCTTGGGTGAGGGTATGCGCTGGAGCGACCTGCGCCGTACTCACACCGGTTTTGAGCGCTATGCAAGCCACGAGGACAATCCTGACCTCGACGATGTTGTCGTTGCAGCAGGACAGAGCCTGAGCTATGCAGCCGACGATCACCGCTTCACATGGCCGATACCGAAGACTGAGCTGGACTCTAACCCGAGCTTGAAAGGTCAGCAGAATCCTGGCTATTAATTCATGTCAAACATTAAATAAGCGAATAGAATAATATGAAATATTTTAAATTGTTTTTGCTCGTGGCAGCCGTTGCGTTCTTCGGTTCTTGCAGCGACGACGACAATAAATGGAACACCAATGCTGGTGTCACTGTTGAGATGCAGGACCCCACCTATAGTGTAAAGGAAAACGCTGGCACCGTGCAGGTACCTATAAAGGTGACCGGCAAGACAAATGGCAAGGTTCTCGTGACTCTTGCGGTAAAGGAGACTGGCGCTAATCCTGCCAAGGAGGATATAAACTACTATGTGACTAGCAAGACTGTAATTGTTGCTGACACCGCTGGTTACGTGGAGTTTGAGCCTGTTGATGACAAGGAAATCAATGATGACCGCACTTTTGAGTTCGACATTGTTGACGTTAAGGGTGCCACAGTCGGTGCCAACAGCTCTTGCATCGTGACTATCCTTGATAACGACAAGGAGCCGTACGACCGTGTTCAAGGCACATGGATCATGACTGGTGAAAGTCAGTTCCAGGGTGGTGGTACTGAGAAATGGACAGTGACAATCAGCGGTCCTAAGCCAGGCGATGAGAACTATGAGTTGGAGAATGGCAAGGTGCTTTACATGACTGGTCTTGGTGGTTATCCTAAGTCAAAGGCCCGCATGTTCTTCAAGTACAACAAGACCACAAAGTCAGGCTACCTTGTGTTCGACCAGCTCGGCTCATGGACGCTCTGTGAAAACGTTTATTCAAATCTGGGTAATCACTATATCACACTTGGTGGCCTTCCAACATCCAACTCTGAGGATTTGAGCACAACCTCAATGACCTTCACTTGGGATGCTGACTACCAGACCCTCACAAGCAATGATCCTACTCTTGGTCTTGCAGGTGCAATCTATACAAAGGCTGATGATGTACTTCAGGGTTACATGTTCGCTGTAGACAACGTTAATATGACGCGTAGTAAATAAAATGAACTTGAAATTGTCAATCTAAAGGCAACATGCCTAATGGACAATTATTGGTAAAAAGATAGTAAAAAGGAGAGCTGGTCGGGCTGCAAAAGGTCTGACTCTCTCCTTTTTTTGCGTATCTGAACAAACCTTAAAGGCTTCTTAAATATTTTAAACAACTTTTCAAATCAAGATAAATAATGAAAAATAGATTACTTTCGATGTGCCTTTTCTCGCTGGCAGCCTTGTCTGTCCAGGCTATCCCGGCAAAGAAGGGCATCTGGCGCACATTCTCTTTGCAGAATGGCAACTCTCTGAATGTGGAGCTGTGTGGTGACGAGTTCCTCAGTTTCTGGCAGGATGCTGACGGCAACCGCTATGTGGAAAAAGACCAAAAGCTCGTGCCTGCAGACATGAAAGCGCTCCAGAATTCTGCCGTACAGTTCCGTAAGCAGGCTGGAACATACGTCTCTGACGTGCGCAAGGCTCCAAGCAAGTCGAAGAAGACAAATTTCACTGGCAACAAGCGTTGCATCATCCTCCTTGTGCAGTTCAACGACAAGAAGTTCTCCATGGACGACCCTAAGGCGTTCTACACCCGTGTGGCAAACGAGAAGGGTTTCAACGAAGGAAACTTCCGTGGCTCTGTGAGCGACTATTTCTCCGCTCAGAGTCTTGGCAAGCTCAACATCACCTTCGATGTTGAAGGTCCTTACACCCTTGGCAACTATGCAGAGTATGGCAAGGACCAAACAACATCCGACGGCCAGCGCTACGACGTCAACGCCCAGGGCATGATATCAACAGCCTGCGCAATGGCAAGTGCCTCTGGCGTGGACTTTTCTCCTTACGACTGGGATGGCGACGGACTCGTTGATGAGGTCTACGTCATCTATGCTGGTGAGGGACAGGCTACCGGTGGTCCCTCTGACACCATCTGGCCGCACAAGTCGAACTTGTCGACACCTACAAAGTTTGGCAACACAAGTGTATACGTCTACGCATGTTCAAATGAAATCATGGACAGCAAGGGCAACGTGGCTGGCATCGGAGCTATATGCCATGAGTTCTCTCACTGCCTTGGCTACCCCGACATGTATGACGTCTATTATCAGGGCAATTATGGCATGGGACACTGGGATCTGATGTGCAGCGGCTCATACAATGGCAACGCCTTCCTGCCTTGCGGCTATACAGCCTACGAGAGAATGGTTGCGGGCTGGATTGAACCAATCGAACTGGACGACGATGTGGAGGTGACCGGCATGAAGTCTATTTCCGACGGTGGCGATGCTTACATTTTCTATAACCCAGGCAACAGCAATGAGTACTATCTCATAGAGAACCGCCAGCAGGAAGGATGGGACGCTGGTTTGGCCGCCAGTGGAATCATGGTCAACCACATCGACTATTCTCCTTTAGCGTGGAGCTACAACGTTCCTAACTCAACATTGGCAGGAGTGAACGACCACGAACGCGTGACCTTCATACCAGCCGATGGCAACCGCTCCAACTCATCAGAATCCGGCGACCCATGGCCTTATGGCAACCGCAAGAACCTGACAAACTCCACAACGCCGTATTGCCTCACCTACAACCCCAACACCAATGGGTTGTACAAGATGAACATCGGCATCACCAACATGGCTATTGCAGATGACAACTCTGCCTCATTCCGTTTTGCCAACTATAACAAGGGAAATACTCCCGACGGCAAGCTGTTCGCCGAAACATTCAACCGTTGCGCAGGCAAGGGCGGCAATGATGAGGCAGGCTTCATTCCTCCAAAGCTCTCCCAAACCTTCGCCAACGGCGAGTTTGTGGCAGACGTGGCAGGATGGACTGGAACCTATCTCAGAGGCGCGTCAATGTGTGCGCGTATCGGCAACACATCGGCAACACAGGCTACCGTCACCTCTCCTGAGATAACCCTCGACGGTGAGGCAACCCTCAAGTTCAAGGCAGCCCCTTACGGCAGCGACGGCACAGCCCTCAAGTTGTCGGTGGACAATGGCGAGCTCAGCCAGTCTGATTTCGATATGGTTTACAACCAGTGGACAGATTTCAGCACTACTGTTACCGGTCACGGCAAGTTGAAGTTGACATTCCAGGGCACACGCCGCTGGTTCCTCGACGAGGTGACAGTTGACAACTCTTCAACTGGCATCATTGGTGTTGGTGCAGGCAACTCAGTTGTTCCTGCTGTCACCCGCATCTATTCCCTCGACGGCCGCTACATGGGCAGCGACTTCTCTAAGCTTGGCAAGGGCCTTTACATTGTCAACGGCAAGAAGGTCGTGAAGTAACGAGAAAACACACACTGCATATTTAAGCAGAGGTTATGCCACCTGCCGCAATCGTCGGCAGGCGGCATGGCCTCTGCTTTTTTTATTATGACATACAACTTATCAAAATGCGAAGAAAAAGCCGTATTTTGGCAGGTTATCGGTTGGGCTTTATTATTTATAGCCGTTTTTCTTTTGCCTTTTGCTTTTTTTAGCGTATTTTTGCATACTCATAAACGGTTTTGCCTTAAAGCAAGCCAACTAAAAACAGACGAATATGCAAACAAGATGTCATCTATCTGTTCTCGCCCTGAAGCAGGCTGAGAAATATGGAGAGCGTGAGGCCTTTACCTACAAGGACTTCGGAGGCTCGACGTGGAAAACCATCAGCTACAACCGCTTCGCCCAGTTGGTGAAGCAGGCAAGCAACGCCCTGCTCAATCTCGGCATGAAACCGCAGGAGAAGATTGGCGTGTTCTCGCAGAACTGCCTGCAGTATCTCGTGACCGACTTCGGCGCCTACGGAGTGCGCGTGGTGTCGATACCGTTCTATGCCACTGCCTCCGAACAGCAGATACAATATATGGTGAACGACGCCCAGATTAAGTTCCTATTCGTTGGCGAGCAGGAGCAGTACGACAAGGCTCACCGCATTTTCGGCACATGCCACTCGCTTGAGCGCATCATCATCTTCGACCGCTCGGTGCGCATCAGCACCCACGACCCAGCGGCGCTCTACTTCGACGACTTCCTGAAGCTCGGCGAGGGACTGCCGCGGCAGAGCGAGGTGGAACAGCTCTACAAGGAAGCCAACGGCGACGACATGTGCAACATCCTCTACACGTCGGGCACGACGGGCGACTCGAAGGGCGTCATGCTCTCCTACAGCCAGTATGCCGCCGCGCTGAAGGCCAACGACGAGGTGGTGCACCTCAACGAGCGCGACCGCGTGATACAGTTCCTGCCCATCACCCACATCTTTGAGCGCGGATGGTCTTACCTCGCCTTCACCGAAGGCTCCCACATCATCATCAACACCGACCCGCACCAGATTCAGCAGTCAATGCGCGAGACCCACCCTACAGCCATGTCGGCTGTGCCGCGCTTCTGGGAGAAGGTCTACCAGGCCGTGAAGGACAAGATCGACCGCTCCAGCTCATTCCAGCAGTCGCTCTTCCGCCACGCCCTTGAGGTGGGCCGCCGCTACAACATCGACTGCAAGAGCCGCTGCAAGCGTCCGTCGCCCATGCTCGCCATGGAATACAAGCTCATGGACAAGATGATACTCCGCCTCGTGCGCAAGCAGATAGGCTTGGAGAACGCCCACATATTCCCTACGGCAGGGGCCACGGTGTCGCCCGAGGTGGAGCGCTTCACCCATTCCGTTGGCATCAACATGATTGTGGGCTACGGCCTGACGGAGAGTCTTGCCACCGTGTCGTGCGACCGCGACGACATGCCCTACACCATCGGCTCAGTCGGCCGTCCGCTCAAGAGCCTGCAGGTGAAGATTGGCGAGAACAACGAGATACTGCTCAAGGGCCCCACCATCACCAAGGGCTACTACAACCGCGAGGCGGTCAACAAGACGGCGTTCACCGCCGACGGCTTCTTCCGCACCGGCGACGCCGGCTACCTGAAGGACGGCGAGCTGTTCCTCACCGACCGCATAAAGGACCTCTTCAAGACATCCAACGGCAAGTACATCGCCCCGCAGATGGTGGAGTCGCTGCTTCTGGTCGACAAGTTCATCGACCAGGTGGCGGTCATCGCCAACGAGCGCAAGTTCGTATCGGCGCTCATCGTGCCTGAGTTCCGCCTCGTGGAGGAATGGGCTAAGGACCACGGCATCGCCTTCGAGAGCCGCGAGGACCTCTGCCGCAACCCGAAGGTCAACAAGATGATGATGGACCGCATACAGACGCTCCAGCAGCAGCTTGCCCACTACGAGCAGATAAAGCGCTTCACGCTCATCGCCCACCACTTCTCCATGGAGTCGGGCGAGCTGACCAACACGCTGAAGATTCGCCGACAGGTGATCAACAAGAACTTCAAGGAAGTGATTGACAAAATGTACGAAGAATAAAATATCAACAATGATAACATCCGACCAACTGAAAGATGTGCTTGAGCGTGCCGACGCCCTCAACCACTATCTGAATATTGACCAGAAGAAAGTAGAATTTGAAGAAGAGCAGCTCCGCACACAGGCTCCCGACTTTTGGGAAGACCCGAAGCGTGCCGAGGAGCAGATGAAGAAGGTGAAGGGCCTTGAGAAATGGATAAAGGGCTACGAGCAGGTGCGCCGTCTTGCCGACGAGCTGAAGCTTGCCTTTGAATACCACAAGGAAGAGCTCGTCACCGAGGAGGAGGTCGACGCCGACTATACCGCCGCCATAAACGCCATTGAGGACCTTGAGCTGAAGAACATGCTCCGCCAGAAGGAGGACCCGATGGACTGCGTGCTGAAAATCAACTCGGGCGCGGGCGGCACCGAGAGCCAGGACTGGGCGCAGATGCTCATGCGCATGTACATGCGCTGGGCTGAGGCCCACGGCCACAAGGTGACCATCTCCGACCTTCAGGAGGGCGACGAGGCTGGCATCAAGAGCGTGACGATGGAGATAGAGGGCGGCGAGTATGCCTACGGCTATCTGAAGAGCGAGAACGGAGTGCACCGCCTCGTGCGCGTGTCGCCGTTCAACGCGCAGGGCAAGCGCATGACGTCATTTGCCTCGGTGTTTGTCACGCCGCTTGTCGACGACACCATCGAGGTGTATGTCGATCCTTCGAAGGTCAGCTGGGACCTCTTCCGCTCGGGTGGTGCCGGTGGACAGAACGTCAACAAGGTGGAGACGGGCGTGCGCCTGCGCTACCAGTACACCGACCCCGACACGGGCGAGGAGGAGGAAATCCTCATCGAGAACACCGAGAGCCGCAAGCAGCTTGAAAACCGCAACAACGCCATGCGACTCCTCAAGTCGCAACTCTACGACCGCGCCATGAAGAAGCGCCTTGAGGCGCGCGCCAAGATTGAGGCGGGCAAGAAGAAGATTGAGTGGGGCAGCCAGATACGCTCCTACGTGTTTGACGACCGCCGCGTGAAGGACCACCGCACGGGCTATCAGACCAGCGATGTGGACGGCGTGATGGACGGCAAGATCGACGGCTTCATCAAGGCGTACCTCATGGAGTTCCCGTCGGAGGATGAATAGTTCTCCGCCTGGGGACAAACAGAACTTCCGCATGGGGATGAACATAACTGAAGAAATCAAAAAATCAAAAAACTCAAAACTTAATACACTATGAGCCAGAACAGTAAAATCAAGCGTGAACGCTACGCTAAGGAACAGGAGAAGAAAGGTAAGAGAGTGGTGGAATGGATAGCCTGGGGACTGCTTGTCCTCGCCATAGGCTTCGCCGTTTGGTCTACCACGCAGGCATAAGACCTTCACACCGTGGCGGAGGTCTCCGGCCTCCGCAGAAAGCAAGTCTCACTAACATGTTGGTATTTACTTGATTACAGATGCTGGCTGCTGCTGAGGCCGGAGACCTCCGCTACGGGTGAGGTACGGTATAATTGTAGGTGGGTTACCGTTGCTTTGTAACGCTGTTACGGGATAATTGTAACCGTGTTACAAGGCAATGGTAGTCCGCTTACGGAGCAATGGTAAAAATATTGGTACAATGAGTGGATTAGAGATAGAACGAAAGTTTCTGATACGTAAAGGCGGGTCCTGGAAGGATGCCGCCTTTTCTTCGAGCCATATCAAGCAGGGCTACATGCCTTGCGAGTCGGCAACGGTGCGCGTGCGCACAAGGGACGACCGCTCGTGGCTCACGATAAAGAGCCACAGCGACCGCACGGGGTTGTCGCGCTATGAGTTTGAGAAGGAGATAACCAATGAAGAGGCGCGCCACCTCTTCGAGCTGTGCCGTGGCGGAGTGATTGACAAGCGCCGCTGGCTGGTGAAAAGCCCCGACGGGAAGCACACGTTTGAGGTGGACGAGTTCTTCGGCGACAACGAGGGGCTTGTCGTTGCCGAGGTGGAGTTGTCGTCGGAGACGGAGCCTTACGCCAAGCCCGACTTCATCGGCGACGAGGTGACGGGCGACCGCCGCTACTACAACTCGCAGTTGCTTGTCAATCCTTACAAGAATTGGCGCGAGAAATAAATTATAGTCTATCCGTGGCGGAGGTCTCCGGCCTCCGCAGCATCCAATGACAAAATACTTATGTCTTAGGTTATAGTATTAATGACATAATACTTATGTCTTAGGTTATAGTACTTTTGTTTGCTGCGGAGGCCGGAGACCTCCGCCACGGATAGACTATACTTTATTTCTCGCGCCAATTCTTGTAAGGACTGACAAGCAACTGCGAGTTGTAGTAGCGGCGGTCGCCCGTCACCTCGTCGCCGATGAAGTCGGGCTTGGCGTAAG
>JBNMLZ010000083.1:0-9404 GCA_050875085.1 Prevotella sp.
CTACCTTCCTATCCACGCCTCCGGATTGAGACGGCTCTGCATCTTGCGGAGCTGGAACTGGAGGATGTTGTCCGACGCCACGGCACCGAGAGCCTGGCGTGCCGACACCTTCTGTCCGCGCGACACGCCCACGGAGCGCAGGTTGCAGTAGACGGAGATGTAGGCTCCGTGGCGCACCATGACTACATACGAGCCGCCATAGCCGAACACGGCACTCACCTCGCCGTCGTATATGGCGCGGGCCTGGCATCCGGGCTGTCCCATGATGTTGATGCCCTTGTTGTCGATGGTCACGCCGGAGAGTCCTGCCACGGAGTTCTGCCCGTAGTGGCTCACCACGCGGTAGCTGCCCGTGATAGGCATCGGCAGACGGCCCTTGTTGGCCTCGAAGCCGCCCGACATCATGCGGTCAACCGACGACATGGTGCGGCTCTCCTCCACGTCCTTCTTTGCCTCGGCAATCTCCTTGGTGGAGCGCTGCTCGTCGGCCTTCGCCTTGCGCTCCATCGCCTCGCGCTGTGCCTCAGCCTCGCGCGCCTTCTGCTCGGCGGCGGCCTTCTGCTCGGCGGCAGCGGCGGCAGCGGCTTCGGCGGCAGCCTGGGCCTTGCGTTTCGCCTCGGCGTCGCGCTGGCGCTGTGCCTCGGCACGCGCGGCAGCCTCGCGCTCCTGCGCTGCCTTCGCCGCGGCCTTGGCGCGCGCCTCAGCCTCACGAGCCTCGCGCAGGCGGCGCTCGTTCTCAAGGCGCGCCTTCTCGGCGGCAGCCTTCTTGCGGGCAAGCTCCTCCTCGCGCCGCTTCTTTGCGGCGGCTTCGGCGGCGGCACGGCGCTTTGCCTCCTCAGCGGCACGCACGCGCGCCTTCTCCACCTCAACGGCTATGAGCCGGTCGATCTGAGCGTTGATGGCGGCAGCGTCCTTGCGCTGCTGGCTGATGACGTTCTGTATTGTCTTCTGCTGCTTCTGGAGCGACGACACTACAGTCTGCTGCTCCTGCTGCTTGCCCTCAAGGGCGCGGCGCTCCTGCTGTCCCTTGTAGAGCATGGTGTTCTTCTGTCCCTTGACCTGCTGCAGCTGCTGGTGCTTCTCGTTGACCTGCGTCTGCTTTGCCTTCACCATCTCGCCCTGCGCCTTCTGCCATGAGGCGTACTCGCGCACAAAGCGCAGTCGGCGGTACATCTGGGCGAAGTTCTTGGCAGAGAACACAAACATGAGCTTGTCCTGGAAGGAGTGCTGGCGCGTCATGTAGCGCATCGACTTCACGTACTTCGCCTTGCGGTCCTTCAACTGCTGCTGCAGGGTGGAGAGCTGGGCGTTGAGTATGCCTATGTTGCCGTCGATGTGGTGGATGTCCTGCTGTATGCCGTCGATGTTCTTCTGGTGCTTGTCAATCTCGCTGTTGATGACCATGAGGTCGTCGAGACGTTTCTTGACGTCGGCTTGGTTGGCGCGCAGTGCAGCCTCCTGCTTCTTTATCTCTTTTTGTATGCCGGTGCGCTTCGACTGCAGGCCGCGTATCTCGTCGGTGGTGTAGTCGGGCTTGGCAGCCTTGCGCCCTTTGGCGCCCTTCGTGTTTTTTGAATTCCTGGTGTTCTTCGTACCCTTCACGTTCTTGGCGTTCCTTGCGTTCTTGGGGGCAGCCTTCTGCACAGCCGTCTTAGTGGCGGGGCGCTTGGCGGCGGAGCGGTGTTGAGCGGCGGCTGGAGCGGCGGCAAGCAGCGCGGCGGCGAGGGTACATGCTATATAATGTTTCATTTTCTACTGTATGGAAAGAAGTTTCTTGAGAATGTCCTGTGCCTCTATCTTCTTGTATTTTGATGAAAGCTCAGTGGTGGTGTCCCAGTCGGCGGATGTCTTGGGCGACGACATCTTGACGGTGAGCTGGGCAGACTGTTGCTTGCCGGTGATGCCCGTCTTGACGGTGAACTGCTGTGAGAGGGGGAACGCCTTGCCGCCTACGGTGCGGAAGTTGTCGTAGGTCCAGTTCAGCGACGAGGTGCCGAGCTGCGCGCTCGTGTAGCTCACGTCGGCAGCCTTTATCTGGGCTGTGGTCTTGTCGGCGGTCCACTTGTAGTCAATCTTGCCGTTCTTGAACGTCACGGGCACCGATGTGGCCATGGCAGTGAGGTCGCAGGCAAGCTTCTTGAGCATGTTGTCGGTGACGGTCTTCTCGCCCGGCAGGAAGAGCTGGTTCCAGAAAAGCGCTTGGAGCGAGTAGAAGGAAATGCCGTTGTCGGCAAGGAAGCTCACGTCCTTGTAGGAAGCCTTGATATACTCCTTGTGGTAGCGGTCGACGAGCAGCACGTAGTCGGGCGTGAAGTCGACGCGCGCTATCTCGGTGCGTATGATGGGGATGAGGAGCTGCATACGTATTATCTCGTCGCGGCGCATCGACAGCTTGCCGTCGCAGCTGAGGTCCTTGCCGCCCGCCACGAGGCGGAAGTCGGCCGACGCCACGATGTTCTTCACGGTGGCGGCATTGGCGTTGACGCGGTGCAGGAATGCTGCCTGCTCGCTGTTGGCAGTCTTGCCGGAAGTCTGCGATGTGGCGTTGGTGTGCTTGGCGGGGAGTGTTATGGTGTCGCTCACGGCCTTCTTGCTGGCGCACGAGGCGAGCATGAGGAGAAGGGCGACGAATGGAATTATCAGTCGTTTCATTTTATCGTTGTTTTTTATTTATATTGTCATTTCTTTGCGGATGGCTTCGCCTTTATCTTGCGCTCAAGCACCGCCTTGTCGCCTCCGGCTTCGATGGCCTTCTGCCACAGCTCGGCGGCACGCTTCTGGTCGCCACACTTGCTGTAGATGTCGCCGGCGTGTTCAATGACTACGGCAGACGGGCCGCTGGAGCCTGTCTGGGTGGAGTCGGAGTCGTTGGCGATGGCGCGGTCGATGTAGGCTTTCGCCTCGTCGTAGCGCTCCTGGAGGTAGAGAATCCAGGCATAGGTGTCGAGGAAGGTGGCGTTGGTGGGCTCAGCCTTGATGGTCTTGGCGCTCATCTGCTCAGCCTTCTTTAGGTCGCGGTGCTCCTCGGAGAGATAATAGGCATAGTTGTTGAGCGCCTGCACGTTGTCGTCCTTCCACTGCAGGCATGAGTCGTAGGCGGCGAACGCCTCCTCGGGGCGGTGCTTCTTGTAGAGCAGGTCGCCCATGAGGGCGTAGAAGTCGCTCACGATGTCGGGGTTGCTCTTGTCGTTGATTTCGCCCACGCCGCGCTTGAATGCGTCGAGCGAGAGGTCGTCGTTGTCGGTCTGGAAGTAGGCAAGTCCGAGGAAGTAGTAGAACGCCATCTCCTCGGGGTTGTACTGCGTGCCCTCCTTGCTCAGTCGTATCACCTCGTCCCATTTCTTCTTGGGCCAGATGTTCTGTATGATGCTTATGCGCGCCTCCACGTTCTCGGGCTCCACGCTGAGCACATGGGCGTAGACAGCGTTGATGGAGTCGACGGGCATCTTCTTCAGGGTCATGTACATAGCCTTGAGGTTGATGATGTCGACCATCTTTGGCGACGCCTCAATGGTGCGGTCGAAGAGCGAGAGCACGGGCAGGCTGTCGCCGCCGTTCTGCTCGCTGTCGCGTATGGCCTGCTGGAGGAGCGACGCCTTGGTCTTGGCGGCTGTCTTCGGGCTGAAGAGTATCTCGTCGCGCAGGTGCTCGGCGGCGGCGTTGTCGCCGGTGGAGCGGTAGTAGTCGTAGAGTGAGCTGAGGGCGAAGTTGTTCTCGGCGTCATCCTGCAGCGCGCTCTGGAAGAGCTTGAACGCCTCCGACTTGCGGTCGTGGTTCATCAGCCAGTTGCCGAGCATCACCTTGTAGTTGGGTTCGTTGGGATGCTTGTCGCAGATGTCCTTGAGCACGCGGTAGGCATTCTTCGTGTCGTGGCGCTGCTCGTAGACGTTCATCTTGATGAAGCTCAGGTCGTCGCTGCTGCCGTCGACCTGCTCCATGCGGCTGATGGTGGAGAGCATGTTGGCGTAGTCCTTCTTGGCGCCATAGAGACGCAGGAGGATGTTGAGCACGTCGCTGCGGTCGTGGTGGTGGGAGTATAGACTCTCGTAGGCGCGTATGGCGCTGTCGTAGTCGCGGCGGTCGATGTAGGTCTCAGCCACGCTCTCCTGGTAGGTGTCGTTGCCGGGCTGTAGCTGGGCGGCGCGCTCAAGGCTGCGTGCGGCAAGCGTGTCGTTGCCGGAGTCGGAGTAGTACTGCGCACGGCGGTAGTACACCTCGGCAGCGTCGGGGTTGATGGCGAGACACGAGTCGAACTTCACCATGGCGGCGGAGTCGTTGCCTGCTATCTGCTGGCACACGCCGTCGAGATAGAGGCGGTCGAAGAGGGGCGTGTGGGCGAGCAGCGAGTCAGCAGACAGGCTCATCGTGTCGGTGGGCACGGAGCCGGGTCTCGCGGCAGGCTGTGTCATGCCTACGCCAAGCGCTGGGGCTATCGCCAGGAGAGCGACGGTGCCGAGCGACATTATCTGGTTCTTGTATGGTTTCATATCTGTTCAATCGTAGGTTTATCATTTCACTCCCGTGTGGCCGTAGCCACCGGCTCCGCGCTCTGTCTCGTCGAGCTCCTCAACCACCTCGAACTCGCCCTGCTCATGGCGCGCTATCACCATCTGGGCGATGCGCTCGCCGGCTGTGACTACGAAGTCCTCGGTGGAGAGGTTGATGAGCAGCACGCCTATCTCGCCACGGTAGTCGGCGTCGATGGTGCCGGGGGAGTTGAGCACTGTGATGCCGTGCTTGAGGGCGAGTCCGGAGCGGGGGCGCACCTGCGCCTCGTAGCCCTCGGGCAATGCTATATAGAGTCCTGTGGGAATGATGCGGCGCTCCATGGGGCGGAGCGTCACGGGTTCTGCAACGTTGGCGCGCAGGTCCATGCCCGCGCTCTGGGGAGTGGCGTAAGCAGGGAGCTGCTGTCCGCCACGGTTAACTATCTTGATTTTCACCATGTCTGTATTTTTTGCTTTTAAGATGCAAAAATACTTATTAATAACGAGATAATGGATATTTGCGCCTTAAATTTACCAAACTTTCGTACCTTTGCCGAACAAACAAAACAAACGTAAATACAGAATGAACTGGCAACAACTCATATCCAACAAACGTCTGGGACAGGAAGAGCGGCATCCCGAACGCCACGACGACCGCTCCGAGTTCAAGCGCGACTACGACCGGCTTATCTTCTCAGCCCCGTTCCGGCGTATGCAGAACAAGACGCAGGTGTTCCCGTTGCCGGGCAGCATCTTCGTGCACAACCGGCTGACACACTCACTGGAGGTGGCAAGCGTGGGCATGTCGCTCGGCAACGACGTGGCGCGCGCGCTGAAGGAGCGGCATCCCGAACTGGCAGGCACTCTGTTTGAGGAGATTGGCACCATCGTCAGCACGGCGTGCCTGGCGCACGACATGGGAAACCCTCCCTTCGGACACTCCGGCGAGAAGGCTATACAGGCGTTCTTCCGCGAGGGCAAGGGCATGGCGCTGCGCGAACAGCTGCGGCCTGAGTTCTGGGACAACCTGACGCACTTCGAGGGCAACGCCAACGCGTTCCGCCTGCTCGCCCACCGCTTCCACGGCAGGCGCGAGGGTGGCTTCGTGATGACCTACTCCACGCTGGCGTCTATAGTGAAATACCCCTACTCCAGCCTCGCGGCTGGCAAGAAGGGCAAGTTCGGGTTCTTCTGCTTCGAGGAGCCTTACTTCAGGCGCATAGCCACCGACCTCGGACTGCGTCGGCTGTCAGCCGACGGTGAGCCGCTGCGCTACGCGCGTCATCCGCTGGTATACCTTGTCGAGGCTGCCGACGACATCTGCTACGAAATAATGGATATTGAGGATGCCCACAAACTGCGCATCCTGTCGTTTGACGAGACGATGCAACTGCTGCTCGGATTCTTCGACGACTGCCAGCGCCAGAAAATCCTGCAACGCATAAAGGAGGAGGGAATAACCGACAACAACGAGAAGGTGGTGTATCTGCGGGCTTGCACCATCGGGTGCCTTGAACATGAGTGTGCCAAGGCTTTTGTGGAGAATGAGCAAGCGATACTCGACGGCGACTTCAAAGGCTGCCTCATAGACCACATATCGCCACTCGTGCGCGATGCCTACCGCCACTGCTCCGACGTGAGCTTCAAGCGCATATACAACTCCAAGCCGGTGCTCGACGTCGAGCTGTCGGGCTACAAAATAATGGAAACTCTTATGGAAGCTCTCATCGAGGCGGCTGTAAGCCCCGAGAAATTCCATTCCGAACAGTTGCGGAAAAGGTTCAGCAACCAGTACGACATCAACAGCGATGACTTCGAGACGCGCGTGATGGCGGTCATCGACTTCATATCGGGCATGACAGACGTGTTCGCGCTCGACATCTACCAAAAAATACAGGGTATATCGCTGCCTATCGTGTAATCATTCGTGACGAAGGTCTTTATCATTCGTGGCGGAGGTGAAAGCCTCCGCTGCCATTCGCGCAGGTACAAAAAAAAAGGACGACACGAATCACTCGCACCGGCCTCTCAAAGAATAATGTTAACGAATGTTGGTTTTGGACTAAAGCACAGCCTTAGCGTCACCGAAATGACCTTAGGCCAACATTGCGATAGTTTCAAAATCTAATAACATAATCTTTACCTTAAAATCTATCAAACTACTAACCTAATGAAAAAACATTGCATTCTCTCGAACACATTGCAAAGATAGTTATTTGTGGGCTACGATGCAAGAAAAACGGAAAGTTTTTTCGGTATTACAGAATAATTTGACATATATCAACCGCGCACGACAAAAATACGATATAAAAACTATAAACAATTACTTATTAGCCAGTTCATGCGAACAGGCAAGAACAGCAAAGGGCCGAGCGGTGACCGCTCGACCCCTGATATTGTTTTACTCCTCGGTTTCCTCAAGGTGAACCGGTATCTCGCGCTTGATGCTTTGGTCAAGCGAGATAAGTGTCTCTGTGGACACCACGCCTGGAATCATCTGCATCTTGTTGTTGAGCAGGTCCATAAGCTGCTCGTTGTCGCGGGCATACACTTTAAGAAGCATTGTGTAAGGACCGGTTGTGAAGTGGCACTCCACAATCTCGGGTATCTCAAGCAACTTCTCCACAACATTCTTGTACATGTTGCCGCGCTCAAGATTCATGCCCACGTATGTGCATGTGCTATAGCCAATGCTCTTGGGGTTGACATCGAAGCCACTGCCGGTGATCACGCCTCCGGCAATGAGATGTTGAACACGCTGGTGGATTGCTGCACGCGAAACACCACATTCTGCTGCTACATCCTTAAAAGGGATACGGGCATTCTTTGAAAGAATGCTAAGGATTTTCTTGTCAAGATTATCTATTTTATCCATTCTGATTGTTGATTTTTCTTGTTTGGTCTGTTTTAAGTTTACATATTGTCAGCAAATTTAGGCATTATATTTGACACAAACAACATTTTGCCCCAAATTTTTTGTTTTTTTTCTCAAAATGGTACAAAATATTAATAATATCAAATAAATATACCATATTGAATGTACTTTGCACTCCTTACATACATTACATAAGATTGTATATACATTCATGTTTATTACCAATATATTGCATATTCATAAATATTTATACAAAAATCCGCGGATACACGTATAAATATTCAATAATATATGTACCTTTGCATCAATAAACATTCAATACAAGAAAAATACAGAGAAAACGAATGGCATACAGAAAAATAACAGCCGCCGAGGGTGCGGCAATGATTAGTGACGGCGACAACATAGGATTCAGCGGATTCACGCCAAACGGCGTGCCAAAGGCGGTAATCCGCGAACTGTCGAAGCGTGCCGTGGCAGAGCATGAGGCAGGCAAACCGTTCAAGGTGGGCATCATCACGGGTGCCTCGTCGTGCCAGAGTCTGGAGGGCGACTTCGCCAACGCACACGCCATCAAGTTCCGCGCGCCGTTCTCCACAAACGCCGACTTCCGCCGCCATGCCAATCTCGGCGAGATTGACTATGAGGACATGCACCTCGGACACATGGCCGAGCGCCTGCGCCGTGGTTTCTACGGCGACATCGACTGGGCCATCATCGAGGTGTCGGCCATCGAGGAGACACCTGGCAAGATGCGCATCTTCCTCACGTCGGCCGACGGCATCGTGCCTACCATCGTGCGGCTGGCAAAGCATGTGATTCTTGAGCACAACACGTTCCACGACCCACGCGTGCGCTACCTGCACGACGAGTATGAGTGCGAGGAATATCCCAACCGCAAGCCTATACCTCTGCTCACCGTAGGCGGACACATCGGCAAGGAGTATCTTGAACTCGACCCGCAGAAACTCGTTGGAGTGGTGGAATGTTGCATTCCCGAGGAGGCACGCTCCTTCAAGGCTCTCACACCCGAGACCGAGGCGATAGGCAACAACGTGGTGGACTTCTTCCTCAACGACATTAAGCGCGGACATATTCCTCCCTCGATGTTCCCTATACAGAGTGGCGTGGGAGTGACGGGCAACGCTGTGATGCAGGCCATCGGCAAGAATGCTCAGTTGCCGCAACTTGAGGTGTTCTCTGAGGTAGTGCAGGATGCCATCATCGACATGATGCTCGACGACAAGATAAAGTGTGCGTCGGTGGCTGCCATGACGGTGAGCAACGAGTGCCTGCGCAAGGTCTACGACAACATCGAGTTCTTCCGCTCACGCATCACGCTGCGCCCGAGTGAGCTGTCCAACTCGGCTGAGCTGATTCACCGCTTCGGCGTGATTGCCATGAACACGGCTCTCGAATGTGACATCTACGGCAACGAGAACTCATCCCACGTGTGTGGCTCAAAGCTGATGAACGGCATCGGCGGTTCATGCGACTACGAGCGCAACGGATCCATAAGCATCTTCTACACTCCTTCCACAGCAAAGAACGGATGCATCAGCGCCATCGTGCCACAGTGCTGCCATATCGACTCCACCGAGCACGATGTTGACGTAATCATCACAGAGCAGGGCATAGCCGACCTGCGCGGAAAGGGTCCGGCACGCCGCGCCGAGGAAATCATAAACAACTGCGCTCACCCCGACTACCGTCCGCTGCTCCGCGAATACCAGCGCATCGCCTCACAAGGCCATGAGCCATGTGCCCTGCGTGCCGCCTTCGCCTTCCACGACACACTCGTCAACAAGGGCGACATGCGACTGACGGACTTTTCGGAATACATGAAATAATAAATTGGAAACCGTGGCTCTTTAGACAGAAGAACACGTTCATAAAAAGGTGGAGGGTGTGTCGAAACCCCTAAATAGAAAGAAAAACAACTCGTTGTATGCCCCATGTTGGTGTACAACGAGTTTTTGTTTTTATTGCGAAAATAAAATTTCAAATCAATAGAAACAAGGTATAAGCCGTATAATGGGTAA
>JBNMLZ010000084.1:0-9311 GCA_050875085.1 Prevotella sp.
ACGCATCGCCGAGGAGTTTCCCGACAAGCAAACCGTAGTGACCGTGTACGAACACCTGGCATACTACCTGCAGATAGCCGCAGGCTACGGATTCGGGCACACGGCAGCGCTCGACATCGACAAGTTCTCGCGCACGTTCCGGCACTACCCCACCATCGTCAACTCATCACTGCGCATACTGGCACGGGCTGGCTACATCGACTATGAGCAAGACCCCGACTCGCGCACGAGAATGAGGTTTCTGATGGACCGCGACCAACTCTACCAACTGCACAGCACCACCTCCGACGAGGAGAAACTCATCGACGTGGCACTGCGCGAATACAGCGGCATGTTCTCCGACTACCGTTATATCGACGAGAGCCGACTGGCACAGCTCACCGGACTGACCAAGCAGCAGGTGTACCTCATCCTCAAAAGCCTCAACCACCGACGCATCATACATTTCATCCCGCAACGCTCCGTGCCGCTCGTCACCTACACGCGCGACCGCGTGCTGCCGGAGGACGTGGTGATACCCAAGGCGGTGTATGAGGACCGCAAGGAGCAGTTCGTGAAACGCATCAAGGCCATCGTGGACTACGCAATGAACAACACCGTGTGCCGCAGCCGGCAACTGCTGAGATACTTCGGCGAGGAACGCTCCACCAACTGCGGACAATGCGACGTGTGCATCAACCGAAAGCACGAAAGCCAAATGGAAAAAGAAGAAAAGGAGGCACGGCAGAAAATTCTCGACCTGCTTGCCGACAAGCAACAACACACCATTGAGGAGATTCACAAGCTCGACCCTAACCGCAAGGCTTTGAGCGAAGCCCTGAGATATCTCGTGCTTGAGGAATTGGTGGAAAGCGACCACTGCAACATCAGCTTAAAGTAATGCACAAACCATATAGTTGTGCGCATTTTTGGCGAAAAGTTTTTTAAAATACATTAAATACAGACTGATTATTTAATCTTGTCATTATTTTTTGTTTACTTTTGCAAGTATTACAGACAAAAAGGACAAGATTAAAGAATAAAAACTAAAACAACAATACATATATGTTCGAAAATTTAAGCGACAGACTGGAACGCAGTTTCAAAATCCTCAAAGGTGAAGGCAAAATTACGGAAATCAACGTTGCCGAAACCCTGAAGGACGTTAGACGCGCGTTGCTCGATGCCGACGTGAACTATAAGGTGGCAAAGACGTTCACCGACACTGTAAAGAAGAAGGCGCTCGGCATGAACGTGCTGACCGCCGTGAAGCCAAGCCAGCTCATGGTGAAAATCGTGCACGACGAGCTTGCCGAGCTTATGGGCGGCGAGGCTGCCGAGCTTCACCTCACAGGCAAGCCTGCCATCATCCTCATGAGCGGCTTGCAGGGTTCGGGTAAGACAACATTCTCGGGCAAGCTTGCCAACATGCTCAAGAACAAGCAGCACAAGAAGCCGCTGCTCGTGGCATGCGACGTCTACCGTCCGGCTGCCATCGACCAGTTGAAGGTCGTGGGCGAGCAGGTGGGAGTGCCTGTTTACTCTGAACCAGACAACAAGGATGTAATAGCCATTGCCAACAACGCCATCAAGGAGGCCAAGGCTAAGGGCAACGACGTGGTAATCGTCGATACTGCCGGCCGTCTGGCCGTTGACGAGGAGATGATGAACGAGATTTCAAACCTCAAGAACGCCATCCACCCCGACGAGACACTGTTCGTTGTTGACGCCATGACCGGCCAGGACGCCGTGAACACAGCCAAGGAGTTCAACGACCGACTCGACTTCGACGGCGTGGTGCTCACCAAGCTCGACGGCGACACACGCGGCGGTGCTGCACTGTCTATCCGCACTGTAGTGACGAAGCCTATCAAGTTTGTGGGAACGGGCGAGAAGATGGAGGCCATCGACGTGTTCCACCCTGCACGAATGGCAGACCGTATTCTCGGCATGGGCGACATCGTGAGCCTCGTGGAGCGCGCCCAGGAGCAGTTTGACGAGGAGGAGGCACGCCGCCTGCAGAAGAAAATCCAGAAGAACAAGTTCGACTTCAACGACTTCCTCGGACAAATCGAACAGATAAAGAAGATGGGCAACCTCAAGGACCTTGCCGCCATGATTCCTGGCGTTGGCAAAGCCATCAAGGATGTCGACATCGACGACAACGCATTCAAGGGCATCGAGGCAATCATCAAGAGTATGACTCCGAAGGAGCGCACCAACCCTGAAATACTCAACCAGAGCCGCCGTATGCGCATCGCCAAGGGCAGCGGCACAAACATACAGGACGTGAACCGACTCATCAAGCAGTTTGACCAGACCCGCAAGATGATGAAGCTCGTGACCGGCACCAACATGGCGAAAATGGCTGGCATGATGGGCAAGATGAAAGGTATGCCCGGAATGCCTAAATTCTAATAGAAACATATATATATGCAACTTATTGACGGAAAAGCGACGGCTGAAACCATAAAGGCTGAAATTGCCGACGAGGTGAAGGCTATCATCGCCGCAGGCGGCAAGCAGCCGCATCTGGCGGCGGTGCTCGTGGGACACGACGGAGGTTCGGAGACTTATGTCAAGAACAAGGTAATCGCGTGCGAGAAGTGCGGATTCAAGTCGACGCTTGTCAGATATGAGGACGACGTGACGGAGGAGGAACTCCTCGCCTGTGTCGACCGTCTGAACAACGACCCCGACGTGGACGGCTTCATCGTGCAGCTGCCACTGCCTCGCCACATCGACGAGCAGAAAATCATCGAGGCGATTGACTACCGCAAGGACGTGGACGGTTTCCACCCCATCAACGTGGGCAGACTGGCTATCGGACTGCCTTGCTTCATATCAGCCACACCGCTCGGCATAATAACACTGCTGCAACGCTACAACATCGCGACATCAGGAAAGAAATGCGTGGTGCTCGGCAGAAGCAACATCGTTGGCAAGCCTATGGCGCAGCTCATGATGCAGAAGCAGTATGGCGACGCAACGGTGACGGTGTGCCACTCCCACACGAAGGACATCAAGAAGGAATGTCTTGAGGCCGACATCATCATTGCGGCTATCGGCAAGCCCGACTTCGTGACAGCCGACATGGTGAAGGAGGGTGCAGTGGTAATCGACGTTGGCACGACGCGCGTGCCTGACTCCTCGCGCAAGAGCGGATTCCGGCTCAACGGCGACGTGAAGTTCGACGAGGTGGCGCCAAAGTGCTCATTCATCACGCCCGTACCGGGCGGCGTTGGCCCTATGACCATCTGCTCGCTGATGAAGAACACGCTGCTGGCCGCCAAACGCAAATAAACAATATGACCGCAGACGAATACTATAAGCTCGGCAACGAGTACAGACGTAAAGGCGACTGGAAACATGCCCTCGACAACTACCTCGAAGCCATTGCCCTCGACCCCGACTCGCCTGCCGTGGAGGCAAAGCGGATGCTTGACGACATCCTTGCCTTCCGCTGCAAAGACATGTACAACCCCTAATATCTAAATACAAACATTATGGGAAAGATAAAAGGTACCATCGTGGTCAACACTGACCGCTGCAAGGGTTGCTCCCTTTGTGTGGTGGCGTGCCCTAAAAACGTTATCGCCCTGGCAGAGAAAGCCGTCAACGTGCATGGCTATCGCTACGCCGAGGCGGTAAATCCTGACGACTGCATCGGTTGCGCGTCATGCGGAATCGTGTGCCCGGACGGATGTATCACAGTTTACAGAAAAAAGATGGAGGACTAAATCACTATGGCTGAACAAGAAGTAAAACTCATGAAAGGCAACGAGGCTCTCGCACACGCTGCCATTCGCTGTGGTGTAGACGGATACTTCGGCTATCCTATCACTCCACAAACAGAAGTCATCGAGACTCTCGCCGAGCTCAAGCCTTGGGAAACCACCGGCATGGTGGTGGTGCAGGCAGAGAGCGAGGTGGCATCAATAAACATGGTATATGGCGGCGGAGGCGCCGGCAAGAAAGTGATGACATCGTCGTCAAGCCCGGGCGTGTCGCTCATGCAGGAGGGCATAAGCTACATGGCTGGTGCCGAGGTGCCTGGCCTGATTGTCAACGTGCAGCGCGGCGGTCCCGGACTCGGAACCATCCAGCCGTCACAGAGCGACTATTTCCAGGCAACACGTGGCGGCGGCAACGGCGACTACTACGTGATTGTGCTCGCGCCCAACTCGGTGCAGGAGATGGCAGACTTCGTTGACCTTGCCTTCACTCTCGCCTTCAAGTACCGTATGCCGGCAATGATTCTCAGCGACGGCGTAATCGGACAGATGATGGAGAAGGTGGTGTTGCCGCCTGTCAAGCCGCGCCGTACCGAGGAGGAAATCCTCAAGGAGTGTCCTTGGGCTACAACAGGTTGCAAGAAGGGTCGCAAGCGCAATGTCATAACCTCACTTGAGCTGAAGTCGGAGGTAATGGAGCAGCGCAACCTGCACCTGCAGGAGAAATACAAGAAGATACGCGAGACCGAGGTGCGCTATGAGACGAAGTTCATGGACGACGCCGACTACATGATCGTGGCGTTCGGCAGCGCAGCGCGCATTGCCGAGAAAGCCATCGAGATTGCACGCAGCCAGGGCATCAAGGTGGGTCTGCTGCGCCCGATAACGCTGTGGCCGTTCCCGACAAAGGAGATTGCCGCTGCCGCAAAGAACGTGAAGGGCATACTCGTGGCGGAGATAAACGCCGGACAGATGATTGAGGACGTGAAGCTCGCCGTCAACGGCTCTGTGCCCGTTGAGCACTATGGACGACTCGGCGGCATCGTGCCGGAGCCTGAAGAAATGGTTAATGTTTTAAAGGAGAAACTTGTATGAACGATATAATATCACCCGAGAACCTGGTCTACAAAAAGCCGGACCTTCTCAACGACACCCACATGCACTATTGTGCCGGATGTTCCCACGGCATGGTTCACAAGCTCGTGGCTGAAGTGATTGAAGAAATGGGTATGCAGGAAAAGGCTGTCGGCGTTAGCCCTGTGGGATGCGCCGTGTTTGCCTATAATTATATCGACATCGACTGGCAGGAGGCTGCCCACGGACGTGCGCCAGCCTGCGCGACAGCCATCAAGCGCCTGTGGCCTGACCGACTGGTGTTCACCTACCAGGGCGACGGCGACATGGCGTGCATAGGCACCGCCGAGAGCATACACGCGCTCAACCGTGGCGAGAACATCACAATGATATTCATCAACAATGCCATCTACGGCATGACTGGCGGACAGATGGCGCCTACAACGCTCATCGGCCAGAAGACTTCCACATGTCCTTATGGACGCGACCCGAAGCTGCATGGCTGGCCGCTCAACCTGTCGGAGATTGCCGTCACGCTGCCCGGCACGTGCTTCGTGTCAAGACAGAGCGTGGAGAACGTGGCTGCCATCCGCAAGGCTAAGGCTGCCATAAAGAAGGCTTTCACCGCCTCTATGGAGGGCAAGGGCTCGTCACTGGTGGAGATTGTAGCCACATGCAACAGCGGATGGAAGATGTCGCCGGTGAAGGCAAACCAGTGGATGGAGGAAAACATGTTCAAACAGTACCCCAAAGGTGACTTAAAAGACACGACAAACCTATGAAAGCAGAAATAATCATATCAGGCTTCGGAGGACAGGGTGTACTCTCAATGGGCAAGATTCTTGCCTACTCCGGACTTATGGAAGATAAAGAGGTGACATGGATGCCGGCTTACGGACCGGAACAGCGTGGCGGTACAGCCAACGTGACTGTTATCGTGAGCGACGAGCGCATCTCATCGCCTATCCTGAGCCACTACGACGTGGCTATCGTGCTTAACCAGCCGTCGCTTGACAAGTTTGAGCCAAAGATCAAACCGGGCGGCACACTCATCTACGACGGATTCGGCATCATCAACCTGCCGACACGCAAGGACATCAACGTATATCGCATCGACGCCATGGACAAGGCTGCCGAACTGAAAAACTCGAAGGTGTTCAACATGATTGTGCTCGGCGGACTGCTCAAGGTTTGCCCTATCGTCAGCACCGACGGACTGAACAAGGCTCTCTTCAAGACGCTCCCTGAGCGCCACCACAACCTCATTCCGCTCAACATGCAGGCTGTGGACGAGGGCATGAAAATAATTGAGCAGATACAGGCTGCCCAATAACAACGCTGCGCCGGCACAACAACGCCGACAACGCACGCAATACACAGCAAAAGAACTTAATTTTTTATAACTCTCTAATTATCGAGGGGCGGGTTGCAGTGATGCACCCCGCTCTTTTTTTTTGTGTCTCAGAGTGTACAAAAAATCAAAATCTTGTATTCACCCATATCCGTGGCGGAGGTCTCCGGCCTCCGCAGCAAACAATAATACCATTATTAATAAGTAAGCGGATATTAATAAATGTGTCAGGATGTTGCTTACTTATACATAAAAGATTTATAACAGTTGGATGCTGCGGAGGCCGGAGACCTCCGCCACGAATAGGCTCGCAATCTCGCGTTTTGATATAACTTTTCCTACATCACATCGGCTTGATGGTCTTCTCTATAAACGCAATCTCCTCATTAGTGAGAGAATACTTGTGATAAAGCTGGTGGTCAATATCTATGATAGACTTGCTCCAATCTATGTCGGAGTTGGAGGTGAAGTCTTGAAGGGGAACATAGCTGAACTTGTCTTTAGACAAGTGTTGAGTGGCTGCAAGTTGGGCAATCATAAACCTGGCAAAGCGTGTCCTTAGATAAGAATATAGATGCTCTGCCTCTGTCTGAGAATCAAACGCTTCAACAACCATGTAAGTTTCTGTACATATTTCATTCGGCTGCAACATATCCAAGGATGATAAGATTTTCTTTCTTCCTTCTTTGTCTGTTTGTCCAGCATGTTCAGACGTTAAACATGATATTATGACTTTCCATTGCGGAATCATCTCTTGCCCAATATTTATAAGATGAGATTCATACGGACCTTTCCCTTTGTTGTATTTTAGAATGATGTCGCCATGATTCAATGGAGTTACATATGTTCTTAATCCGAAAGGCTTTTGGGTCCTTACCCTTTCATTATAAAAATGTTGAGCTTTTTCTTTTACCTTATTTACAATAGAAACAGCCTCCATATGGCGTATGAAAGACCCATCGGCAGATAATCTACGCATAAAAGTCTTGGTCTCGCCTTGGTGCTTGTTGATAAACTTGCAAGTTCCATGGTGGTGGTTGTTCCATAGAAAATAGCAGATGCCACCGGCAATATCCACCGTCTTGAAACAATCTCTTGAATCGGTAAAATCAACCAATTTCTCTATCCTATCGTCATTGAGCATCGAGGTTCTGAATGCTTCCAAGCCTTTGCCGTCGGTATACCATTTAGCAGGCATAATCATAGAGATGTACGTTGGTCGAAGTTTCTTTGAAATATCCACAAAAGCATTGTATATCGGTTTGGCACTCACGCCTGCGCCTCCATCCATCACCTGATATGGCGGATTTCCTACTATTGCATCAAGTTTCATGTTTGTCAGTTCATTTGCTTTCCAGTAACCTTTGCCGTTGCTGACACGCTCGACAAACTGCTGGCTTTTGTTTGTGATTTGGTTGATTAAGTCCTCGAAGTAATGGGTGTTCACTTTAGTGTCCTTAAATCCGCAAAGGGTGCGCTGCGTGATATATTTTGCCATGGGAGTCTTGCAGATAACAAAAATGTTCTCCTGCAGCACCTTCTTCCAAAGAAGATTTTCCTGTTGGCGAGTCAATGGTTCGCCAAACATACGCTCTTCATCAGCCTTGCGCACACGGTAGATATTATACGCCATATAGAGTGGATAAAGCCCCGACTTGGAGTTTATTTCAAGAATGTGGGCATCTGTACGGAACACCTGCCTGATGACTTCACCTTGGTCTATATAGCGGGGCTCCTCCAAAGGCTCCTCCCAATCTTCGCTCATAAAATTATAACCACCAATGCAGTCGCCCATGTGCATGTTGACAACACGCCAAGGCGTGAGTACGGTTTCCTTGTCTGGGTTGCGGAAGGTGCTGAATATGCTTGTAATCCGTTCTATGCGCTCCTCAATGCTTAGCCCGTCGGCTGCTCTTGCCTTTGCACGTATCCGCCTGCCGGCAGCGGAAAACACATCCTCATCGTAATACTTCTTGAAACTGTTGAAGAGTTGCTTGCTCACACCCTTAGGCATGAATTCCTCCCAAGACGAGGCATCAACAAGCGAGGTGAAGTTGTTGATACTGATTTCCTCATCCTCGTTCTTTATCTTTGCTCCATACAAAATTAGCGGCATGCGGATGGATATGCCACGCAAGATAGAGACCGCACTCTCACGGTTGGCCTTTTTCTTTTTGAGTTCCTCAAGCCGTCGCTTTTCCTCCTCGGACAAGCCCTCCTTTGTGCGCTTCTTCTTTTCGAGTTTCTCGCTCTCCTCATATTGCTCATCGGTCAAGCCCTGGTTGTTGATGTCGATGTCCTTGCTTTTAGCCATAGACTTGGTCTTGCCGATAATCCTCTTCAGTCCGTCGAACTCCTTCAGCTCCACATCGGTGAGCTTCAATAGTTCGTCGTTATAAAGATGGTTGTCCTCGAAGCCATTCTGCACCACACGCTCCACATACACCTTCTTGAGCTGCTTCATCATTGAGTTGACATCATACTGGCGCATCCTTGAACCTTCCATAGATAGGACTGGACAGAAATTGAGGAAATCGCCCATAATCTTGCGGTCCTCTGCAGTTTGCTTACCCACCTTGGCAGACACCTTGGCTGTTTCGGCAAGCACTTGCAGCGTGCGGTCGGGCGCAAAGTCGAACACGTAGCATTGTGTCTTCATCTTGCCATTGTGGGTGTAAGGCGTCTGCACACGGAAGATGGTCTGCATATATGTAGAGGCTTGCGTCTTGTATGAACCCGACAGCATGAACACAGCAGTCCATGGCTTTACGCTCACCCCCGTTGTCAACCTTCCGCATGACAGTGTGATGGTATAAGTATTGTCGCTATCGTCGCCAATGGCATCCAACACATCCTTCAAGGCATCTTTCGAGTTCTCTTCCTCATCGCCGTCACCAGCCACGTTCACTATTCTGAAACCACCGAACACTGGGTGGCTTCTCAACAACTCCGACAAGGCGAGAGCTGCCTTTACTCCAGGCACCATCCAAAGTGTGTGGCGGAAGATGCTGCGGAAAGTAGTGTTGCTGTAAGGTATAGAGTCAACCAGCAAGTGCAAAATTAAGAATAAACTCTGAAGAACTCTTCTTTTGGTGTAGAAAAGTTCAGTTTTTCTCTCGGTCTTCTGTTTATTTTTGCTTGAATGGAAGCAATTCTCTTGTCAGTCACGCTGC
>JBNMLZ010000085.1:0-9088 GCA_050875085.1 Prevotella sp.
ACGGTGCACAAGACATGGGTGCTCTCGCGTTTCGTAATCGAGATGGAAGAGATGCCGAAGGCATACGACCGCATTACTGTTGACACATGGGTGGAGGGCGTCATGAAGTTCTTCACAAGCCGCAACTTCGCAATCCGCGGCAACGACGGCAAGGTGTATGGCTATGGCAGGAGCATCTGGGCGATGATCGACACCGACACGCGCCAGCCCGTTGACATTCTCCAGGAACGCGACGGACTCATAACCTCATACATCGACGCCGACAAGCAGTGTCCCATAGAACCGTTCCAGAGGGTGAAGCTGAAGAAGGATGCCAATTGCGTGAACCACGTGAAAACCCACTACAGCGATGTCGATGTGAACGGTCATATCAACTCCGTGAAGTATATCGAGCACATCCTCGACATGTGGACGCTCGACTGGTATAAGGAACACCATGTCGAGAGAATCGACATAGCCTACGTTGCAGAATCATACTTCGGCGACGAACTTCACTTTACACTTGACCGTAAATCAGACTTGGAGACTGACATTTTGGTGCAAAAAACCAACGATATTAGCACAGAATTGAAGGAAGTGTGCAGATGTAAAATAAAATTTGCGAAAAATTGAAAGAAAAATTTGCAGGTTTGTGATAATTTATTACCTTTGCACTCGTAAAAGAAACAAAATAACACCCGTACCAATATTTGGTGGAACAACTAATAACAAGAAAGTATAAACCCGCGGTCGTTTTCTGACCGCATAAAACTATTGTAAATATGGCACAAATGAATTTCGGTGGCGTTGTAGAGACAGTAGTCACCAGCAAAGAGTTTTCATTGGAAAAAGCACGTGAAGTTCTTAAAAACGAAACAATTGCCATTTTGGGATACGGTATTCAGGGTCCTGGTCAGGCAGGTAACTTGCGCGACAACGGTTTCAATGTAATCGTTGGTCAGCGTCCGGGCAAGACCTACGACAAGGCAGTAGCCGACGGTTGGGTTCCTGGCAAGACTTTGTTCTCTATCGAAGAGGCAGCAGAAAAGGGTACAATCATCTGCATGTTGCTTTCTGACGCTGGTCAGATTGCAGTATGGCCGAAAATCAAGCAATATCTCACTCCGGGCAAGACCCTCTACTATTCACACGGTTTCGCCATCAACTGGAACGACCGCACTGGCGTGGTTCCTCCAAAGGATGTCGACGTTATCATGGTGGCTCCTAAGGGTTCCGGCACATCACTCCGCACAATGTTCCTTGAGGGACGTGGCTTGAACTGCTCTTACGCAGTTTACCAGGACTACTCAGGCAAGGCAGAGGAGAAGACAATCGCCTTCGGTATCGGTATCGGCGCAGGCTATCTGTTCAAGACAACATTCCAGCGTGAGGCTACATCTGACCTTACCGGTGAGCGTGGCTCATTGATGGGTGCCATCGAGGGCTTGCTGGAGGCACAGTATGAGGTGCTCCGCGAGCACGGACATTCTCCTTCAGAGGCTTTCAACGAGACTGTAGAGGAGCTTACACAGAGCCTTATGCCGCTCTTCGCCGAGAAGGGTATGGACTGGATGTATGCCAACTGCTCTACAACAGCACAGCGCGGTGCTCTCGACTGGGCTCCTCGTTTCCGCGAGGCCATCAAGCCGGTTATGGAGTGGCTCTACCTCTCTGTCAAGACAGGCAACGAGGCTCAGATTTCAATCGACTCCAACTCAAAGCCTGACTACCGCGAGAAGCTCAACGCCGAGCTCAAGGCCATGCACGACATGGAGATGTGGCGCGCTGCCGAGACTGTTCGTCAGCTCCGTCCGGAAAACGAGGCTAAGTAAATAGATTTTAGACAAATAATTTTAGGAGGTCGGGCGTCTCGTCCGACCTCTTATTTTTTGTTGACACTCTTTTGTTAACACCACTTTTTTTTACATTCGTCATTGTTTTTTTGAATGTATTACAGCATTGTTTGAGATTATTGCCGTATATTTGCATGTATGAACACGTTATTTCTACTTCAGTTCGCATGCTTTATATTCATGCTTATAAATGCCCTCATCATTGGCATAACACGCCTGCACATCAGGTGGAAGAACAAGCGCTATGAGCGGGCACGCCTGTTTATCCTTGCTGCCATGATAGGAATGGCGGCACAGTATCTCATACAGATGTTGTTCGGCTTTAGGGCGGCTGACGACGACCTGGGGGCTATTGTCAACATTCTGATATACACCCCTTGCTTCACGCTCATCGACATGGGCATCTACAACATCGAGGCTACACATGCCAACCGCCGGCTGTTTGCCTCCATGTGCACCATCATCTATGTTGCCATAATAGCAGCCTTTGGTCTCGGTTACTGTTTAAACGGGAGCCTGAACATTGGCGGATGGCTCTACGTGATGTTGGCGCTCTTCAGCGTGAATGTGGTCTACTGCATCTACGTCATAGTGGGCGAGATGATAAAGCGCAAGAAGATGCTTGAGACGATGACCGCCACCGATATGCTGCCCTACGTGAGATACTCCCGTGCCAGTCTTATCATACTCTTCTTCGCAGCCCTTGTCATGCCGGTTGCCATCCTCTCCACTTCATTGTTGATGATAGTCGGGCCGCTGGCATTGCTTGCCGTGCTGTTCTTCAACCTTACCTTTGTGGCTCTTGGCAACAGCTACATGCCCACCGAGGAACTACTCGACAAGGAAGAGGAAAAGAATGGAACCTCGCTGTTGTCTGTGGAGCGCAAGACATTCATAAGAAACAGTCTCGACGAATGGTGCAAGGAGTTGGGCTACAAGGACAGCACCGTCAACATGATGACCCTCTCGCGCACGCTCCACATCTCCAAGGACGAGCTGACGCTGTTCTTCGACCAGTGCCTGCACTCCAACTTCCGTATATGGCTAAGCGACATACGCTTCAATGCCGCCAAGAAGATGATGCTCGACTGTCCTGACTACAGCAACGACATCATCTCTGCCGAGTGTGGCTTCTCGTCGCGTGCACATCTCTACCGACTTTTCAAGGCAAGGGAGGAGTGCACTCCTACTGCCTGGCGGGAAAAACAGATTTCCAAAAGTGAGGAATAAAACGTAAAAATGTTATGAAAATCAGTAAAAGGAGGATGTGCCAAAACTCGAAATATGTAATCCATAACAACAGGGAAATTAACGACATTAATTCAGTCTTTTCTTCACCACTGCCGGATTTCCCGCCGCCATTGAGTCGGCAGGGATATCCCTTATGACCACGCTGCCGGCGGCGATGATGCAGCGGTCGCCTATGGTGACACCGGGGCACACAGTCACGCCGCCACCCAGCCAGCAGTTGTTGCCGATGGTTATCGGGTAGCCGGTCTCCATCGGCTGCATACGCTCCTCATAGTCGATAGGGTGCTGGGGCGTGAGAAACTGGCAGCGTGGACCGATTTTGCAGTGTGCCCCGATTGTTATCCGTCCCTCGTCGAGCATGATGCAGTCGTAGTTGATGAACGTGTGTTCACCAATAGTTATGCCATGCCCATGGTCGCAGTGGAAGGGCGGGTTGATGGCTGATGACTCGGGCAGACCGGGTATCAGTGCCTCAATGGTCGGCCTGTAGTCGGCTGACGACAGGGTCATCTGCGACAGACGCGCGCATAGCTCATTGGCGCGGTTGATGCTTTCGAGGACCTCGGGATCCTCGAAGCAATACAACTCCTGATGGCGCATTTTCTCAAGTTCGGTCATACGCTGATTTTTTGTCTCTCCAGTTTCTTTTCTCTTTATTTCTTCACTTCCTCAAGCGCCTTCACCCAGTTGGTGTCGAGCGAGAACTGAGTGATGAAGTTCTCGTTGTCAACATAGCTGTAGACCACTTCCTTGTCGACATCGTTGAACAGCGAGTTGTTGATTGATGCTGTGCGGAACTTCGCCTTCAGCAATTCCTTGTCTTTCTTGTTGGCCTCGGCAAGACGCTTCACGTAGAGGTTTACAAATTCAATCAAGGCATCAGTCTGTTCGCCCAGTTCATACTCCGTGAAGTTGTCCTCCTGGCTCGCCTTGTCGATGAGATAGTAGATGGCATCATATTTGAAACATGCTATCTTTCGTTCGTTAAGGTTCTTGGTAGTGTCGTTGGCAAGAGTCTCTGCCTGTTTTTCTATTCTCTTCACCTCGTTGTAGATGTTCTGTGCCGATACGCTTGTGATGGTAGCGCAGATG
This sequence comes from Prevotella sp., assembly GCA_050875085.1. Lineage (GTDB taxonomy): Bacteria > Bacteroidota > Bacteroidia > Bacteroidales > Bacteroidaceae > Prevotella. The sequence continues at coordinate 4,176 of JBNMLZ010000085.1, forward strand.
AAGAGCAGTGTCATAAATAGCTTTTTCATAATCATTTCTTTTTTTCTTGTTATATGTTATATAAATATTGAAAAAATCGTGCCAGTTTAATGGCGAATCAGTGTCTTGCGGTGGTCGATGCAGGCAGGCAGTTCCTCCTCGTAGTGTGTGACCATGATGAGCGTCTTGTTCCGGCGCTTGCAGAACGCCTCAATCACCTGCTTCACGTGGCGGCGGTTAGGCTCGTCGAGTCCGTGGAGCGGTTCGTCGAGTATGAGCAGTTCGGGGTCCTTCACCATGGCGCGCGCGAGTAGCACAAGTCGCTGCTCGCCGCTCGACAGCTTGAGGAAGCTCTGCTGTGCAAGATGTTCGATGCCGAACACGCGCATCCAGAACAGGCATGTCTCGCGGTTCTTCGGGTCGGGCTTCACATACAGGCTCACGGCATTGCTGAAGCCGCTTGCCACGATGCGCTCCGCCGTTACGTTGGCGCGGAAGGCGCGGTGCATCTCGGGCGACACGTAGCCGATGTGCTTCTTGATGTCCCAGATGCTCTCGCCCGAGCCGCGTGAGCGGTCGAAGAGAGCGATGTCGCAGGCGTAGCTCTGCGGGTTGTCGGCACACACAAGGCTGAGCAGCGTCGACTTGCCGCTGCCGTTGCGTCCCGTCAGTGCCCAGTGCTCGCCGTTGAGCACGGTCCATGAGAGGTCTTTCAGGATGGTGCGCTCGCCGTAGCGTATGCACACGTCGTGCATGTCAACCACCTTCGTGGCGTGATATTCCGTGTCGCTGTAGGGCAGGGCGAGGATGGAGGCTTCGAGGGCTGTGGCGTCAGGAGTCGTGGTATTGTCGGTTTCGGTTTGAGCCGACATGTATTCCTCCCTTGTCGTCTTCGCGCCAACCGTCATGTCGCTCACCTCCACTACATGCGTGATGAACTCCGGAATGTCCTTCAGGCGGTTCACGACAAGCATAATCTGTATGCCGTGCTCCGTTGACAGGGTCTGCAGAAGGTTGGTGAGCTGCTGGCGTGCCTCCTTGTCGAGTCCGATATATGGATTGTCGATGATGAGCAGGCGTGGCTGCGAGAAGATAGACGAGGCGATGACCAGCTTGCGCAGCTCACCGCTTGACAGCAGAATCACGTATTTGTCGAGCATCGTCTCCAGGCCGAACAGCTCGTAGATGTGCCGTTGCAGGGCGCGCCGCTCCGGCGTGTCGTCGCCGGCGGCGTTGTAGGCAGCCTCAAGGCGCGAGCCTACGGTGGCGGTCTCTGGGTCTATCTCGGTCTGGTTCCAGCGTTGCTGCAGGTAGTAGGTGGAGTCGTTGTCGCCGCCATACGTGTCCTTGAAGCACACGTATTTGATGTTGTCGGATATATACTCGCGTGTTGACGGACTGAAGTCATACTTTATGGCGTCGCCGAGCAGCGGGTGCTTGCCTGTTAGGATGTCGATGAACATCGACTTGCCGCCGCCGTTGGGACCCATGACGGCAATGTTCTCGCCGTCGCAGAGCGTGAAGTCTACCGGCTTGCGCATACGCCAGTCGGGCATACGCGTAACGCCGTTTTCAATGTTTATTATCTTCTGCATAGTCTATCCTGATAAAAAATTCATATTTAATGGTGAAGCCTCTCCTGGTTCTTGCTTATAAAATCCTTCCAGCCGCTGTAGTGGGTGTCGGTGACGGGGCGGCCCTGCTGCATGAAGTGGCAGTAGGCCACGCCCAGCGCGTCGGTGGCATCCATGAACTTGGGCATCTCCTTGGCGTCGAGCCTGAGCAGCCGTTGCAGCATGGCAGCCACCTGCTCCTTCGAGGCGGAGCCTTGCCCCGTTATAGCCATCTTAATCTTCATTGGCGCGTATTCGTGCACCGGCACGCTGTGGCCCACGGCAGCCGCAATCGCGACGCCCTGTGAGCGTCCGAGCTTCAGCATCGACTGCACGTTCTTGCCGAAGAACGGCGCCTCGATAGCCATCTCGTCGGGAAGGAACTCGTCGATTATCTCCGTCACTCGACGGTGAATCTTGCCGAGCCGCAGATAGGGGTCGGAGTCCTTGCGCATGTCAATCACGCCCATCGTCATCATCTCCGCCTTGTTGCCCATGACGCGCAGCAGGCCGTAGCCCATGAGGTTGGTGCCCGGGTCGATGCCGAGAATTATCTTTTCCGCTGCCATTTATCTGTCGAGATACGGATTGTGCGACAGCTCATATCCCATTGTGGTCTTCTGTCCGTGACCGGGCAGGAGCGTCAGGTCGTCGGGGAACTGCACGAACATGCGCAGGCTCTGGATAATCATCAGCATACTGCCGCCCTCGAAGTCGGTGCGTCCGATGGAGCCGCGGAAGAGGGTGTCGCCGGTGAACGCCACCTTCTCGTCCTTGATGTAGAGCACCACGGAACCCATTGAGTGTCCCGGAGTCTCGATAATCTCTATGTCGTGGGAGCCGAACTTTATGTGGTCGCCCATGTGGAACGTCTTGATTTCGATGTCGATAGGTTCGGAGAGCGTGATGCCGAAGAATGCAGCCTGCTTCTCGGCGTCGGTGATGAACTTCTCGTCGGACGCGCTGATTTCGAGCGGCAGTCCCCATGTCTTTGCCACGAACGTGTCGCCGAAGTTATGGTCGAGGTGTCCGTGTGTGGCAATGAGGTGCATGGGCTTCAAGCCGTTCTCCTTGATGTATTTTTCTATTGCGAGTTTCTCAGCCTCGTAGTAGGCACCGCAGTCGATGATGACGCACTCCTTGGTTTCGTCGCTCACGACGTAGCAGTTTTCCTGCAGCATGTTGCAGGTGAATGTTTCTATGTTGAGCATATACTGTTATATTTATTTTGGTGATTGTTGGGGTGGGTCGAGCGGGACGCTCGACCTCCTACAGAGGCAGGTAGATGAGGTATTTCTCCTTGAACCACTCCTCGCTGAACATGTCGTGGATTTCCGTCAGGCTCACGATTTTCTTGAACGGCTGTGTCTCGGCGGTCAGGTCGCCGCCCTTCAGACAGATGAGTCCGTTGGGCAGGGCGTTGTGCTGCGTCTTGTGGTCGATGTTCTTCTTTATGATTTTCACGAGGTCGGGCAGCGGCATTACGGCGCGGCTCACCACGAAGTCATACTTCGCCTTCTCCTCCTCGCCCGATAGCTGTTCGGCGATGACGTTCTTCAGGCCGATGGCCTGCGCCACCTCGTTCACCACGCGTATCTTCTTGCCAGTGCGGTCGATGAGCTTGAACTGCGAGTCGGGGAACATGATAGCCAACGGTATGCCGGGAAAGCCTCCGCCCGTGCCAAGGTCGAGCACGCGGGTGCCCGGCTTGAACTTAATCTCGTGGGCGATGGCGAGCGAGTGGAGCACGTGGTGCTCGTAGAAGTTGTCCATGTCCTTGCGCGAGATTACGTTTATCTTGCTGTTCCAGTCCTCATACAGCGGCTTGAGCTGCGCGAATTGGTCGCGCTGCGTGTCGGTGAGATGAGGAAAGTATTTAAGTATCAATTCCATTGTTTTTCTATATTATATAATGTGATAATAATTGTGCAAAGTTACGATTTTTTGCGATAATAATCGTTTTGTCATTGATATTTTTATCTTTTGTTATCTAAAAGGATAACTTATGCTGTCTTACTTCGACCGAGGTAAACACATTGAACGGTCGAAGTAAGCATGTTGAACGGTCGAGGTAAGCACGTTGAACGACCGAAGTAAGACAACAAACAAATAACTATTGAATGACAAAAGGACAATGGTTGTACAACATATAAGCAATGGCTGTATAACATACGTAGGAGGTCGGGCGAGACGCCCGACCTCCTACTGCTATTTGCAGCAAATTTTTGTGCGGCTGCCGTCAGCGCCGCGCGTAATCACAATGCCGTGGTTCGGAGCGGTCGGCAGTCTTCTGCCGTCGATGGTATAATATTCCGTTTTGTCGGTTGGCAGTTGGCCAGCCTTTGGCGACCATATGCCAGTAGCGCCATTGCCGAGCGGCTTCTTGCAGGCATTTACAATCTCGCCCGTATGGGTGTCGAGCAGCAGGGCAACAATCTCCACGTTGTCGCGGTTGAGCACCGACTCGGGCAGCGTGATTTCCCGGCTGTCGGTATACTCATGACCAGCCACTACATATTGCGGCATACTGCCCTCGATGCCCTGGTAGTCGCCTATGACAGAGCGCGCCACGTCGTTGAAGTGGTAGTCGTAGATCCATTCAGGCAGGTTCTCGTAGCCGTCCATCTCGCCGCTTGCTCCGCCTGCATAGGAGTTGTGCTGTCGGTAGCGCTTGTCGCCAGGCTCGTAGACATCGTTCTCAAGCACCACATAGCTCAGTCGGTAGCGCCCGTCGTCGCATCCGCTGTTCACAACAACCCGTGTCGTGGCGTCCACCGTGCCGTTGTCGCCATCCTTCACGCCAAGGTCAACACTGGCGCGGATGTCGGCATCGGCTACAGCATCGTGGTAATAGGGAATATACTGCGGGTCGTTCTGGTATTCGCGGTTGCGGTTGATGATGGATATAGGGTAGCTCGTCAGACCCGACATCACGGTGTAGTTGATGTAGGAGGCATACTCCGGAATGCACAGGAAGTCCTGCGACACGCTCGGCCCGTGCACGGCAATGCCGATGAACGAGTCGGGATACAGGCTCTTGGTCTTCTTCAGTGCCACAGTACCCTTGACGCAGTAGCCGCACCACGTTCCGGTAAGTTCCTCAGCCACCATCATGTTCTTGCGTCGCAGCAGTTGTACGGTGGTGCTGTCGGCAGCGCCATTGTGTGAGGCGGAAAGGCAGAATGTGGTGTCTTGAGAGTCGCCGATGCTGAAGTCAGGCTCAAAGGCGAAGGCGAAAGGCTTGCCGGGAGCCACATCGGCATCGGGGAACGACTTGCTGACGGTCTTGCCGGCGTAGGTGTAGCTCACGTCAATGCCGTG
>JBNMLZ010000086.1:0-9055 GCA_050875085.1 Prevotella sp.
CCCTCAAGGACGACCGTACAGAGGACACGCAGGACGAGAACGGCACCTACATCTACTTCGAGCCGGACCCCACGCTCTTCATCGGCTACTCCTTCCACGACGACATCGTGGAGACGATGCTCCGCAACTACACCTATCTCAACACGGGTCTGACCATCATGTACAACGGCCACCGCATACTCTCGCGCAACGGCCTCGCCGACCTCCTGACCGACACCATGACCACCGATCCCCTCTATCCCATCATCCACAGGAAGGGCGAGGACATCGAGATAGCATTCACACACACCAACCAGTACGGCGAGGAGTACCACTCCTTCGTCAACGGACAGCACACCACCCAGGGCGGCACCCACCAGAGCGCCTTCAAGGAGCACATAGCACGCACCATAAAGGAGTTCTTCGGCAAGAACTATGAGTTCACCGACATCCGCAACGGTCTTGTGGCTGCCATCGCCATCAACGTGGAGGAGCCGATGTTCGAGAGCCAGACCAAGATAAAGCTCGGCTCACTGCAGATGTCGCCGGGCGGCGAGAGCATCAACAAGTATGTGGGCGACTTCGTGAAGCAGGAGGTGGACAACTATCTGCACATCCATGCCGACGTGGCAGAGGTGATGCAGCAGAAGATATCCGAGAGCGAGCGCGAGCGCAAGGCAATGGCTGGCGTGACGAAACTCGCACGCGAGCGCGCAAAGAAGGCAAATCTGCATAACAGAAAACTGCGCGACTGCCGCATCCACTACTCCGATGCCAAGAACGACCGCAAGGAGGAATCCAGCATATTCATCACCGAGGGCGACTCCGCCAGCGGTTCCATCACGAAGAGCCGCGACGTAAACACGCAGGCCGTGTTCTCGCTTCGAGGCAAGCCGCTCAACTCTTATGGACTCACCAAGAAAGTGGTCTACGAGAACGAGGAGTTCAACCTGCTCCAGGCGGCGCTCGACATTGAGGACGGACTCGACACCCTGCGCTACAACAAGGTAATCGTGGCAACCGATGCCGATGTCGACGGTATGCACATACGCCTGCTGATAATCACGTTCTTCCTGCAGTTCTTCCCCGACCTGATAAAGAAAGGTCATGTCTACGTGCTCCAGACCCCGCTGTTCCGCGTGCGCAACCGCCGCACCAAGATAAAGAACAAGAAGGTCATAGCCGATGCCGACGCCCGCTTGACGGGCAAGGAGAAGAAGAGCGACTTCATCACGCGCTACTGCTACAGCGACGAGGAACGCCTCCAGGCAATAAAGGACCTCGGTCCCGACCCCGAGATAACCCGATTCAAAGGTCTCGGCGAGATATCGCCCGATGAGTTCGCCCATTTCATCGGTCCCGACATGCGTCTTGAGCAAGTCACGCTCCACAAGACCGACCAGGTGCAGAAACTTCTTGAGTACTACATGGGAAAGAACACCATGGAGCGCCAGAATTTCATCATCGAGAACCTCGTGGTTGAGGAAGACCTGCCCGAGGATGAGGAGCCTCACCCCCAACCCCTCTCCGAAGGGAGAGGGGAGTAGTATGCTTTTCAATACCAGGGAGAGTATAGTATACGTTGCCCCATACCAAACTGATTATAGAGAAAAATTAAGATGAAGATATTCAGCAAACACAGCATATCACGCCCCTCCCTATTGGGGAGGGGAATGGCACGCACGTTGTGCGTGCTGGGGGTAGGGCTTCTCGTCCTGTCGGCCTTTGCCCAGAAGAGCAACCCCCTGCGCAAGCTCCAGATAGCCGAGCTTGCCATAGGCAATCTCTACGTCGACTCCGTTGACCAGGAGAAGCTTGTCGAGGATGGCATACGCGGCATGTTGAAGGGCCTCGACCCTCACTCGTCCTACACCACCGCCAAGGAGACGAAGGCTATGAACGAGCCTCTGAACGGCTCGTTCGACGGCATCGGCGTGCAGTTCAACATGGTTGAGGACACGCTGCTCGTCATTCAGCCCGTGTCGAAAGGCCCGTCGGAGAAGGTAGGCATACTTGCCGGCGACCGCATCATCACCGTCAACGACACCTGCATAGCAGGCGTTAAGATGGAGCGCGGCGACATCATGCGCCGCCTGCGCGGACCGCGCGGCACCAAGGTGAAACTCGGCATCAAGCGCCGTGGCGTGAGCGACATGCTCTACTTCGATGTAACGCGCGGCAAGATACCCGTCTACACCCTCGACGCCTACTACATGATACGCCCCAAGCTCGGCTACATACGCATAGGCTCATTTGGCGCCACCACCTACGGTGAGTTCATGCACGCCGCCGACTCGCTGCAGCGTGCCGGAATGCGCGACCTCATACTCGACCTTCAGGACAATGGCGGAGGCTATCTCCAGGCTGCCGTGAAGATTGCCGAGGAGTTCCTTCAGAAGAACGACCTCATCGTATACACCGAGGGACGCGCCCAGCGACGCATGGAGTATAACGCCGACGGAGGAGGCAAGCTGCTCAAGGGCAAGGTCTACGTGCTCATCAATGAATACACGGCATCGGCTGCCGAAATCGTAACCGGCGCCCTGCAAGACCAGGACCGCGCCACCGTCATAGGCCGCCGCTCGTTCGGCAAGGGACTCGTGCAGCGCCCCATCGAGTTCGACGACGGCTCGATGATACGCCTCACCATCGCCCACTACTACACCCCGTCGGGCCGCTGCATACAGAAACCATACGAGAAGGGTGACAAGGAGGACTACGACATGGACATAGAGAAGCGTTTCAAGCACGGTGAGCTATATTCCGCCGACTCCATCCACTTCGCCGACTCGCTCAAGTATGAAACCCTTCGCCGCCACCGCACGGTATACGGAGGCGGAGGCATAATGCCCGATGTGTTCGTCGCGCTCGACACCACGCAGTACACCAAGCTCCACCGCCAGATTGTGGCGCGCTCACTCGTAATCAACGCCACCCTGCGATATGTCGACCAGCACCGTGCCGAACTGAAGCAGCGCTACACCAACTTCGATGACTTCGTTGCCTCGTTCCAGGTGCCCCAGGCAATGACCGACAGCATCTTTGCCGAGGCAGAGCGGCTGAAAATCAAGCCGTTCTCCAAAGAGGAGTGCGACAATACGCTGCCGATGCTGCGCCTTCAGCTGAAGGCCCTCATCGCGCGCGACATCTGGGACATGAACGAGTATTTCCGTATAATGAACGAGACCAACCATATTGTGGCACGTGCCGTGGAAATTGCAGGCAAGAACTGATAAGTATCTGGCAAATCATGATTTATATCCAGTAAATCTAAAGTAGGAAATAATGTTATAAATTGCCCTATTTCAGTGCCAAACATCATAATAAAAGGCTGGCAGGAAACTTTTAACACATAAAAAGTTTCCTGTCAGCCTTTTTTTGTATACCTTTGTATTTTGAGTAACATTTCAGGAGAATAGGTGGCAAACCGTAAGGTCATGCCACCTTATGCAACAACAAAAGACATGGAAAATAAGATTTTTTTATGTGCGACTGCATTGACAGCCTTATTGAGTGTTGCGCAACCGTTGACGGCAAGCGCAGACGGCAAGTTTGTTCCTTTCAAGTATGGAAACTTCGACACGTGGGTGACACGTCAAATCCATGAGTCAGCGATAATCGGTGGAAAAACCAAGACTCTTTATGAAATAGGTCCAAACAAGGCGCTCACGGGCAACACGCCATACACCAACCTTGGCGGCTCGCCTTGGGGCACAAGCAATGTCATGGCAAAGGTCATGGGCATCGTGAAGACCAACAACTCTGTCTACCGCGACAACCACGGCTCTGGCCACTGCGTGAAGATGGAGACGCACATAGAAACGTGCAAGGTGCTCGGACTTATGAACATCAAGGTGCTCGCCGCCGGAAGCATATTCCTCGGCGACATGAAGGAACCTATCACCGGCACCAAGGACGGACCGAAAGCCCTCAACTGGGGCATCCCGTTCACACAGCGCCCGAAGGCACTGCGCTATGACTACCGCGTGCAGGTGCCTGGCACGAAAACACGCATACGCCAGAACGGATTCTCCAAGGCAACGACAGTGCCTGGCCAGGACTACTGCATAACCGTGCTCTACCTGCAGCGGCGCCACGAGGACGCCAAGGGCAACATCACAGCGCAGCGCGTGGGCACCGTTGTCGTGAAGTATGGCAAGAACACAAGTGGATGGGTGAATGGCGCCACCTACGAGATACACTACGGCAACATCACCGGCCAGCCCTACTATGATGCCGCCACCATGGGACTGCGCTCCAACGACTATGCCCGCAACTCCAAGGGCAAGAGCGTAATCGTGCGCGAGACGGGCTGGGCTCCAGCCGACGCAACCCCTACACATCTCATCCTGCAGTTCTCGTCAAGCCACGGCGGTGCCTACATAGGAACAGTGGGCAACACGTTCTGGGTGGACAACGTTGGACTGGTGTACTAAAAAATAAAAAAACCGAAAATATGAAGCCCAAACATCTCCTCATATCTGTCTTTATCCTGCAACTCTCCGCTCTTCAAACAAGGGCGGCAGGGCTGCCGGCCGACACCATCGCGGAACTGCGGACTCCCGTCTGCAGCCAGCAGGATGCATTGCCATCACAGCAACCAGCGTCACAGCAGCCGAAAAAGCGCGGATTCATTACACGCTTCCTCGACTATTTCAACGATGCCAACAAGGAGAAGAAGAACAAGCGGTTTGACTTCAGTATAATCGGCGGACCGCACTACAGCACCGACACCAAGCTCGGCATCGGGCTTGTTGCCGCCGGACTCTACCGCTCCGACCCCAACGACACCCTACAGCCGCCGAGCAACGTGTCGCTCTTCAGCGACGTATCGACGGTTGGGTTCTATATGCTTGGCGTGCGCGGCACCCACATATTTCCCGGCGACCGGCAGCGCATCGACTACACCACCTATTTCTACTCCTTCCCCTGCGACTTCTGGGGCATGGGCTACGCTATGGGTAGCCAGGACAGCAACAAGAGCGACATGAAGCGGTGGCAGGCTCAGATAAAGGCAAGCTGGCTGTTCCGAACAGCCGACAATCTGTTCATCGGTCCTACCGTTGCCTTCGACTACATACACGGCACACACATCGAGCGGCCTGAACTGCTTGACGGGCAGCGCCGTACAACTGTCAACGCCGGCGCTGGACTTACGCTGCTCTACGACACCCGCGACAATCTCACCGCGCCAAAGCATGGTGTCTATCTGTCGGTGCAGCAGCTCTTCCGCCCCAAGTTCATCGGCAACAAGTATGCCTTCTCCACCACCGACCTGCGCGCCGATGGCTACATCCCGTTGTGGGGCGGCGCGCTCCTTGCCGCCGACTTCCGCACGCAGCTCAACTTCGGCAACCCGTCGTGGGGCATGATGGCGCTGCTCGGCAACAGCTACAGTATGCGCGGCTACTACGAGGGACGCTACCGCGACAAGCACAAGATGGAGGCGCAGGTGGAGTTGCGCCAGCATGTGTGGCGGCGCAACGGCATCGTAGTGTGGGCGGGAGCCGGGACGGTGTTCCCAAAGTTCAGCGAGATGCGCATGAGTCATGTGCTGCCCAACTATGGCGTGGGCTACCGCTGGGAATTCAAGAAAAACGTTAACGTGAGACTTGACTACGGCTTTGGAAAAGCCGGACAGAATGGCTTCATATTCAACATCAATGAGGCATTCTGATGAAATGAATATCAACATTAACATATAAGTAATGAAATTAGACAAGAACCTGATTTTGGCATTGCTCGCGACGGGCATCAGTGCAAACACGTTTGCAGCCAACGATTCTACCAACCCTGACGTAGTGGAGACCCACCGCGACACGCTCAAGTTGAGCGAGATCGTTGTCGTGGGCTACGGCAAGATGCGCCGCAAGGACATCACCAGCTCCATCACTACAATCCAGTCAACCGACCTCAACCAGGGAGTCTACACCTCGCCCGCCCAACTTCTTCAAGGCAAGGTGCCGGGACTTACCGTGTCGAACAGTGGCGACCCGAATGCCGCCCCATCCATAACATTGCGTGGCGCCTCCACTTTACGCACTGGAGCAGCCATGGAACCCTATTATATAGTCGACGGCGTGCCAGGCGTCGACCTCTCTCTCGTGGCTACCGATGACATCGAGTCGATCGACATCCTGCGCGATGCCACCGCTACCGCCATCTATGGCTCCAAGGCAGCCAACGGCGTCATCATCGTCACCACCAAGCACGGACGCGCGGGCGCTGCCCACGTGACCTATAATGGCTATTTTGCCGTTGAGAAGGTGGCAAAGAACCTCGACCTCGCCTCTGCCGCCGACCTGCGCGCCTACGCCCAGAAGAACGGCTTTGAGTTGGCTAACGACAATGGTGCCAACACCGACTGGCAGAAGGAGGTGCAGCGCACGGGCATTTCCCACAACCACAACCTTGCCGTCTCGGGCGGCAACGCGCGCTCTGGCTACAACGTGTCGCTGAGCTATCTCAATCATGAGGGTATAATAAAGTCGTCGGAGATGGAGCGTTTCGGCGCGCGTGCCCTTGCACATTCCAAGGTGTTGAAAGACCATCTGCAGCTCTCCCTCGGCGTGAACGCGAGCCAGACCACGAAGAAGGGCATCGAGGCGCAGGAGCACGGCGTGAGCGTGACCGATGCCATGGTATACTACTCGCCGTGCCAGTCGGTACGCAATGCCGACGGCTCATGGACCGAGTCAACCAGCACCACGCAGTACTACAACCCGCTGTCGATGATCAACGAGGACACCCAGCAGAATGTCTACCGCCGTATGCAGCTCACCGGAAAGGCCGACCTCAACCTCTCGCAGGATTTCTCGTGGAGCGCGCAGTATTCGTATATGTATGACCAGAACGTGCTCTCGGAATACCATTCCACAAAGTCGCAGATTGTGAAGACCAACGGCCAGGCGACGCGCGCCACATACATGAACAACAAGCAGGTGTTTGAGACCTACGGCAACTACAACCATACATTCCCAGGCTACCATCGTGTGGGCGCGATGATAGGCTACTCGTGGGAACAGACCAACCAGGACGACGGCTTCGGACTCACCGTAAAGGACTTTTATAATGATGCCGTCAAATACTACAATCTTACATACGCCAATCAAATCGACGGCATCGACGCCGTGCAGAGTGGGGCAGAGTCGACGCTGCGCATGATATCGTTCTACGGACGACTCAACTATTCCTACGCTTCGCGCTACAATCTGCAGGCAACGCTGCGCCGCGACGGTTCGTCGGCGTTCGGCAAGAACAACCGCTGGGCAACGTTCCCGTCGGTGTCGGCAGCATGGCGCATCAGCGAGGAGGAGTTTGTGCAGAACCTTGGCATATTCTCCGACTTGAAGCTTCGCGTGGGCTATGGCGTGTCGGGCAACTCACTCGGCTTCGATGCCTATTCGGCACGCCGCACCTACGGCGTGAGCGGATGGTTCCAGTATACCGACCAGAACGGCGTTACCTCAAACATGCACACCCTCGCCGCCACCAACAATGCCAATGCCAACCTCAAGTGGGAGCGCACGGGCATGTTCAACATCGGTCTCGACTTCGGATTCTTCAACTCTCGCCTGACTGGTACCATCGAGTACTATGACAAGCGCACGTCCGACCTCATCTATTATTATCCCGTCTCGACCAACCGCTATCCCTACGGCACGATGACCGCCAATGTGGGCGACATCTCCAACCGCGGCATCGAGCTTACCATCAATGCCATTCCCGTGCAGACAAAGGACTGGCAGTGGTCGTCGTCGCTCAACCTCTCGCACAACCGCAACCGCGTTGAGAAACTCTCCAACGCCGCCTTCTCCGTGAAATACCAGGATCTTGGCTATCCATGGATTTCGGGCAATACCGGTGTGGCTGTGCAGCGACTCATGGAGGGCAGCCCGATAGGTCAGTTCTATACCTACGAGTATGCCGGACACGACGAGAACGGCATCTCGCAGTTCTGGGTGCACGACCCCGAGACAGGCAAGCGCACCGGCGAGAAAACCATCAAGCCAACCGACACCGACCGCGCAAAGACCGGCTCCGCCCAGCCAAAACTGACAATGGGATGGACCAACAACATATCCTACAAGAACTGGACGCTGAACATGTTCTTCCAAGGTGTGTTTGGCAACAAGATATTCAACGCCCTGCGCGCGCAGTACAACAGCGTGTCGCTCATCACAAAGGGCAAGAACGTGCTGCGCGAGGCTCTGACCAACCAGAATTATGGCGACGTGAACTCGCAGAACCCCAGCGACCGCTACATCGAGAACGGCTCATTCCTGCGTCTTGCCTCTGCCACGCTGAGCTACGATTTCGGCAAGCTCAACGGCTGGGTGGACAACCTCTCCGTCTACGCAACGTGCAACAACATATTTACCTTGACATCCTACAAGGGCAGCGACCCCGAGGTGTCGCTTGGCGGACTCACCCCAGGCGTTGACTGGCGCAAGGACTACTATCCTCACACCCGCACGTTCATGATTGGAATGAAAGTAAGCTTCTGACCCGTAGCGGAGGTCTCCGGCCTCCGCTACTGATAAACAAAAATAAATAAAAAATGAATAAATCCATTCTTTTCGCGCTCGCGTCCTCGGCTCTCGTGCTCTGCTCCAGCTGCACCAACCTCGATGTCGACGTGAAATCAAAATACACCGACTACCCCACAGAGTCAGAAATCGCTCTCGAAGCAAAGATGGCTGACGTCTACTACGCCTTCCGCACGCAGCTCGGCGACAACTACAACCGCACCCAGACATTCGCCTCCGATGAGGCTGCGGGCATCAGTTTTGACGGCGACTACTACGACAACGCCGAGAACGTGAACCCTACACTCCACAACTTCAAGCCCGACAACGCTCCGCTCAACTACTGGGCAGACCTCGCCTCGGGCATCACGAAGTGCAACCAGGTCATTCAAGACCTCGGCGGCGACGCTGCCAAACCCGAGCAGATAGCTCCGGCGCGCGCCATGCGTGCCTTCTACCACTTCATACTGATGGACAGCTTCGGCGATGTGCCAATTCTCGACCGCTTGCCCGACGACGGCGAGGCCGTTGAGCGCAAGCCGCGCGCC
>JBNMLZ010000087.1:0-8752 GCA_050875085.1 Prevotella sp.
ATGGTGAAGAGGTTGCGGGCGATACCGAACACCTTGACACCCTTGATGTAGCGTGTAGCGGCAAGCCACTTCTTCGGCAGGTCATACTGCAGGGTAAGGGTCTTCATGCGGAGGAATGAAGCGTTCTGCACGAACTTGTCGTCGAACTGGATCTCGTAGCCATAAGCAGGAATATCAGTAACCTGACCTGGTTTTGTCCATATGTTCAACATCTCGACGCGCTGGTTCCACTGTGTACTCATGTTGGCGTTCTTGATGAAGTAGTCATCATTCACAGCCATGTACTTGCCAGCCTGCCAAGCGAAGTCGGCGATGATGCTGAAGCCCTTCCATGTGAAGTTTGTACCGAAACCACCGCTCCAAGGAGCATAGCGGTTCTTGCCGAGGAACACGGCGTCGCGCTCTTCATTAAACACCTTTGTGATGTTGCCGTCCTTGTCGTAGTACTGCGGCTCACCTGTACGTGGGTCTACGCCAGCATTGCGTACATAGTAAAGCTCGCCGTAAGGATGACCAACCTTGAGCTTCAAACCAGTGTTGGCAATAACATACTCGTCACGGCCCTGGAAGAGCTCGGTGATCTTGTTCTTGTTGTAGCCTACGTTGGCTGTGAATGTCCAGTTGAAGTCGCGGTTTGCAAGAATCTGAACAGTTGCTGTTGCCTCGAAACCAGTATTGGTCATGGCACCGATGTTGCCTACACCTGAGCCGAAACCAGTGGTGTAAGAATAAGGTATCGACATGATCATGTCGCTGGTCTTGTTGCGGTAGAAGTTGAGGTCGAGGTCAAGTCTGTGGAACAGGCTTGCTGTCAAACCTACGTTGAACTTGCTCACGGTCTCCCATGTCAGCTTGTTGTTGCTTGCCTGGGCGATGCCGATAGCATCCTGACCGTTATACTTAGAACCTGTACCGAAGAGGCCAAGGTAGTCGTATGAGCCTGCGCCTGAGTCGTTACCAGTTGTACCATAGTTTACGCTGAGCGAGAGATCGTCAAGCCACTTCACCGGCTGGAGGAAGTTTTCCTTCTTAATGTTCCACTTGGCACCTGCCGACCAGAATGTACCCCAACGGTGACCCGGAGCGAACTTTGAGCTGCCGTCTGTACGGAGTGAGCCATACACGTAGTACTTCTCAAGGTAGTTGTACTCTACATTGCCGAAGATTGAGTTTGCGATTGCCTCTGAACGAGAGTCAGAGAAGTCAGCCGGGTCAGCCTTTGTACCTGAAGTGAGCAGCATACGGCGAACGTCAGAAAGACCAGTCACATAAGCTCCGAAGCCACGTGAACGCTGGATGCGTGTCTCCTCACCAACAAGCACGTTGATGTAGTGGTCGCCAAAGTTCTTGCGATACTCACCAGTGTGGGTGAGAGTATATGAATAGTAGCGTGAGAAGCTGTCGCTGAGAGAACCGTCCTGCTTCTCCACGTTCTGACCCATTGGGGTCACAAACGCATCATGAGGAAGGTTGCCACCCTCTGAAGTTGTGTCATAGCCGAACAAAGCCTGCTGTGCCACGAAAGTAAGTCCCTCCATAGGAGTGAGGGTTTCGTTGAGTGCGAGGTTGAGAGTAACCTGGTTACGACGCTGGATACGGTTCTGGTCGTAGTACTTTGGAGTCATCAAGTCTGAATAGAGCAAACCCTCAGCCTTTCCGTCCTTCACGATGTTGCCTGCATCATCAAAATGATAATAATAAGGTGCATCATAAGGCATTGCCTGGCGTGCGAACACGAGCGGGTTGGCTGAATAGATACCAACAGTTGCATTCCACTCACGGTTGTAGTTGAATTTCTGCATACCGAAGTTGGAGTTGAAGCCAATCTTGAAGAAGCGGTTCAAACGTGCGTTGAAGCGTGCAGCGAGAGTGTTACGGAGCATACCTGAGCTCTGGATGATACCATCCTGCTCATGATGGTTGTAAGAAATATAGTAGTTGACAGTCTGGCCACCGCCCTGCATTGTAGCGTTGATGTCGGAAGTAGGAGCAGAGTTGTCAATCATCTCGTCACGCCAGTTGGTGTTGATGTGATACTTGTCAACAAGAGTTCTGATGTTGTCGTTCACCGGCTGATCGATGAGGTCACGGAACTTAACATACTGCTCAGAGTTCATCATTGTCACACCGTCGGATGTGGCAGAAGAGATACCGTACTGAGCCTTTACAGAAACCTGAGCCGACTCATTGTACTTACCCTGCTTTGATGTGATCACGATAACGCCGTTGGCAGCACGCGAACCGTAGATGGCTGTAGAGGCAGCATCCTTGAGCACGGTGATGTTGGCGATATCCGACGGGTTGAGAGTAGCGAAGAAGCTTGATGTGATTGGAGAACCATCAAGGATAAAGAGAGGTGCATTCGACGAGTTCATTGAGTTGACACCACGAAGACGGATTGAAGCCGAAGACGACGGGTCACCTGCCGAAGTAAGTACCGAAAGACCTGACACCTGACCGGCAAGAGCGTCGGTGAAGGTTGGAGTTACGATGGTCTCAAGTTTCTTCTCGCCCACGGTAGACACAGCGCCTACTACAGAGCCGAGTTTCTTTGCCGAACCGTAACCGGTGATGATCACCTGGTCAAGAGTGTGGCTATCTGGTTCAAGGACAACCTTCATATTCTCGGCTGCCTTCATTCTCTTTGTAACCATACCGATCGTAGTGAACTCAAGTTCTGTGTTCTTGCTATCTACTACGAGCGAGAAGTTTCCGTCGATGTCTGTGACAGTTCCCACTGTCTTCGAGCCTACAACCTTAACGGAAGCACCGATAATCGGTTCTCCGTCCTCAGATGAGGTGACCTGTCCGGAAACGTGAGTTTGTGCCAGCGCCATTCCTATGCTCAGGAAGAGGCAGGCGATAAACGTCATGAGTCTTTTTTCCATAAAATCTCTCTCTTTTTTTTAATGATAATGTATAAATTAATGTTGTTTTTTTTGCTAATCAACAATATCTTTGTTATCTCAAATACAATACATCTGAGTGACAATATTTTTCTTAAATTTTAAAATTCGTTTGCAAAATTACTTATTATTTGTTTTCCTTGCAAATATTTTAACACCAAAAGTAAGGTTTTATGCCATAATTATTCCAAATCAAAGAAAATAGTGTATTTTTTGTTAATGTTTATAAGTTTCAGCGCGTTAACGGTTTCCAATGTGACGCAAGCGAAGAAATTACAGAAAAGCGACATTATGGTAGGTGTGTAGGCAAACAGAGAGGATTTTAAGGCTAATGGAATAGTAAAAAACAATTAAAAAAGGTTATCAGCTATCATTATGAAAAGAATGAGACCGTATCGAAACTCGGGCAATTCCAAAATTCGAGTTTCAACACAGTCTCATATCAATTACTTGACTACTTTGCGCGTGCTGCCGTCCGACATTCGCTGGAGCACCACTCCATGGCTCATGCCCTTCACGCTTGCGCGCTGTCCGCCGAGCGTGTATTCTGCCACGACGTGCGGCACGGCAGTGGCGTCAACGCTGCTGATTGCTGTTGCCGGGTCGTCAGCCGCCTTCAGAAGTTTCACTGCCACAGAGTTGTCGACAACACAATTGGCTGGGTCGTCGGCGTCGTAGTTGTAGACGAAGGCTGCCACTTCCATGTTGCGCTTCACCCACGACGGGTCGATGTCGAACGAGTAGGTGTAGCTGAAGCGGCGGTCAGCCCACTCCACCGGGTCGCCCCATGTGCTGTTGTAGGCGCGGTTGACATGCTGCTGCATGTAGTTGCCATCGGCACCCGTCTGGCTTTTCGCCTTCACGTCGTTCTCAAGCAGGTAGAGACAGATGTAAGGGTTCTTGGTGTTGTAGACCGACGTGCACACGCCGCCCACAACCACATCGACGCGTGTGGAATCGCTGTTCAGGTTAAGCCGCATGTCGAGCGTGGCATTGGCTGGCAGACTCATCTCATACTCGCTGTATGCCTCGATGAACTCCTGGCTGGTCGGATTGACAACTGCTGTCGGTTTGTCCGACCCGTTTGTCGTGAAATAAGGCTGGCGGTTGAACGCCATGCCAGGGGCATACACGCTCTCGCCATTATTGTAAAGCGCGAGAAGTTCCTCGTCGCATGGCTGGGTGAGCCAGTCGGTGTAGAAGCCGGCATGGTGGGTGATAGCCACGAGCCGTCCCTTGAGGTCTGGGTTCTCAAGTGCACCGTGCAGATAGGCTGCCGCACGCGGACAGTTGACGCATTTCTCGGTGGTGAACTCCTCGATGAGCACGTTGCGAAGAAACTTGTAGATGGGACTTGTAGCATTGTTTTCGGCAATCTCGTCGGTGGCGCCGTCGATGCCCGTCAGACGCAGCGTCCAACTGGTGTTCTCGTCGGTGGCTATGCCCATGTCGGCAGCAAATGTCAGCGTTGAGTCGGCAAGCGACGCTATGGTCTTGTCGAAGTGCAGTGAGCGTGTCGCCTTGCCGTCGGCACCAAGTTCGATGGTGAAGCCCGGCACCGCCTGCGTGCCGTAGTTGTGAACCTGCACCGAGCCTTTCACTGCATACACGCCCGACGCTGGGGCCGGCGTGAGCGTTGCCGCACCAAGTCCGAGGTCGTGGACAGGGATGTGGTCGCCCGACACAAGAGCCTCCACGCACACGGTGCCCTTGGAGCTGTAGTCCTGCCAGTCTTCGTGGTTGAGCCTCACGTAGGACGACTTGTCGATGGCAAGCGGCATAACGGATATGGCGCTCACCGTTGCCTTGTGGTGCAGGGAGTAGCCGATGTAGAGGTCGCCCATGTCGGCAGTGATGTCGAGCGGAGTGTCAAACACCACACTGTTCCATCCCTTCACCACGCCCTCCGTGCCCTTGCGGAGCACATAGCCCTGGGCGATGTTGTCGCCGTCGAGTTGGCGGCGCACCCACACGCGCAGTGTGTCGGTGTTGATGCGTTCGGTGAGGGCAGCCCTCACGCCAACGATGCTGTTGCCCTTGTAGGCAGACAGCGCCTCGGGGGTGAGGCGTATTGCAGCTTCGGTGTATCCCTTGCCACTGCTCTTCAACTGCAACACTTTGGAATACTCACCGTTGCAGTAGCCCAGGTGCAGCGTGTCGGCTGAGGGAGTGTCGGTGTTGTACATGGTGCGCATGGTGCCGTGTGCCGCAACCGGTGCGGCACACAGGGCTGTCATGCAAGCCAAACTTATAAATAAATTCCTCATCTTATTACCTCCTTGTAAGTTTTGTTGCCTTGGCGCACGATGTATACTCCACCCTTCTGTGGGTTGGCAACGCGTACACCAGTGATGTCGTAGTATTGCTTTGCGGCAGATGCGGCATTGCCGTCGATGGCATTGATGCCGGTAGCGACTGGCAGGGTGAGGGCACATTCAGCCGACTGCACCGACTTCTCGCCATTGTTGGTGGCTGTCACGCGGTAGCTGTAGGTAGCGCCCGGCTCCAAACCGCTGATTGCAAGCGATGTCTTGCCGTCGGTTGACACGCCGTTGTAGGCTGCCACTGGCGTGCGCTCCACCATGCGGCATGATGCCGTCACGTCGTCGATCACCACATAACCTGCCGTGCGCTCCAGACGCAGGCGCACGCGCTTGGCGCCATTGGTTGCCACGTTAAGTGTGGCGGCTGCGGTAGGCACCTCAAGAGTCTCGGCTGTTGTCCACGAGTCGCCCTCGTAGTCGGGTGAAGTCTCCACTATGATTTTGTTGCCCGCCTTGCTTGAGCGAGCCCAAAACTTCACGCCATCAATCTTGGCATCGGCATAGGCAACAGTCAGATAGTCGTCGTTCTGCGACATGCGCAGCGACGGTGACGACTCGCCATAGTAGCCCTTCACGGAATAGTAGTTCTGCGAGCTTGTGCTCCAGAGCGTGGGCAGTCCGTTGTACTTGTCAGCGAAGTCGTAGCCTTGGTCGGTTACAGTCTCGCTGTAGTCGTGGCGGTAGAGCGCCAGCAGATAGTCGTCGGCTGTAGGCACGGCGTTCCATGTGGCTGTGAATCCGTTGGCGGTGATGCCGTCGGCGGAGAGTCCGTCGGGTATGCGCTTTACGAATACGAGCGGCAGGGTGCGTGTGGCAGCGGTGGTGGTGTCGGATGTGTAGGAAGCGAGCTGTGCAGCCACGTCAAACGTGTATTCCTGGTCGGGCACGAGTCCGTCCACCGTCACGTCGCCGGCTTTCTGGAACAGCTTGTGGTTTAGTCCTGCCACATACTGGCGCGAGCCGTCGTCTGCCACGCTGTAGGCGCTCACCACATAGCTCTTGGCATCGTCAACGACATTCCATGTAGCCACGAAGCTGCTGTCCTGCACGCTGCTGATGCTTATCTCCTTGGGAGCGGGCAACTGAAACTTCGTGCCGGCGAGCAACAGGCGTATCTTGCCGTCGCGCTCGGTCACGTCATCAATCTTCAGCAGGTTGTCGCCAGCCCACGACTTCAGTTGCCACTGCGTCACGCCTGCAGTGCCCGGGAAGGCATCGCCGGCGCGTGTGGCGTCGGTAGCCTTGCCGTCAGCCTCAACGATGTCGATGCGCTGGTGGGCAGGGTCGGTGTTCACGGAGTTGTTGTTCCATGCCAGGGTGTCGATGTCGATGTGCCAGAGGAGCATACCCTCGCCTGGCAGGTACTTGTCCCAGCCCGTCTTCTGGCGGTTCTCCATGACGTAGAACTCGCGTCCGTTGGTGCCGTCAACCGACACGCGGTAGGCCTTGTTGCTCTCGGCAAGGTTGGGCAGTATGCTTATGGTGTCGGCGTTCTGCGTAAGCTCGTCGTAGTTGAGCCATCCGAGTTCGGCGCGCTCAAAGGCAGAGAACACGGGCGGCGTGTTCATCTCGTTGTTGTAGGAGCCTTGTGCCATGGTGTCCCATGTGCCGAGTCCGAAGGTCAACATTCCGTATGACGTGTCGTAGTGGTCGGCAAGACCGAGCACGTGGCCGAACTCATGCACGAAGGTGCCGATGCCAGTAGGCTGGAGCACTCCGTCAGCACGGTAGCGCAGCTCGTTGCTGCACGTGTAGCGGCTAATCTTCACGCCGTCGAGCACGAGGTTCTGCTTCCAGCCCGCGTCGTCAAGGTAGTAGGAGTGTGGCCAGATGAGGTCGTTGCCGTTTGGCGTGTCTGCCTGTCCGTTGCCGGCGTAGAAGAAGTAGATGTTGTCCACCTTGCCGTCGCCGTCGGTGTCATACTCGGAGAAGTCTATCTGGTCGTCAAGTGCCTTGCACGACTCGATGATTGCCTCGTATATCTTGGCGTCCTGCGTGGGCGTGTCGCTGCCGTAGTAGGAGCTGGGATGCGAGAGCTTCACTGGTCCGTAGACGATGAAGTTGGGGTCGAACTGTCCCATCGACGAGTCGAGATAGAAGTCGCGTGCCGAACCGTTGATGCCCGTGCCGTCCCATGTGAAGCCGGGTTTGTTGAGCAGGTCGGTGAAGAACTGCTTAGGGTCGCCGATTGACTTGAAACCCTCGTCGCTGAACTCCCACAGAATGACGAGAGACTTCTGCTTGCCTATCGACGGGAAGTCGTTGATGCGTATGCGCTGCGGGGTCTTGGCTGAAGATGCGTTTGCTGCCGGCTGCAACGGGCGCACGCTGTTCTTCAGTTGCCAGTTGTTGAGCACAGCCGTCTCGATGGCGCGGCGGTCGATGCTTTTCACATACGACTTGGCACTGGCGTCGCGGTCGGCGGCGTTGCGTGCCAGTATGCCACTGCCCGACAGTCTGCCCTTTTTGAGCGAGGCGTACTCGAAGGCGCCCTTCTTCACATTATAATATAGTGGAGTGCCGTCGTCGGCAAGGGTGATATGGGCGTGCTCGTCGCCGCGCATCACGACGGTGATGTAGGAGCCGTCGGGCTGGCGCACCTTCTTGGGGTGCGGGTCGGCGGGTATGGCCGATGCCGACTGGCTGGCGAGAGCGGCAATGGCCAAGGTAAGGAGTAGATTCTTGTTCATGGATTTTCTTTTTTGGATGCTTTTTTCGGTATGTTACTTATTAAAAAAGCAGGAGGCTACAGTTTCTCGCCATAGCCTCCTGGATTGTTTGTTATTGCATTGTTACTTAACGCTCACCTTGAATGTCTTGCCGCCCACCTTCACGAGGTATACGCCGGCTGCGACGTTAAGGGTTGTGTTGTTGGCTGCAACGACGAAGGCAACCTGCTGTCCGCTTGTGCTGTAGACGGTCACGCTGTTGCCGTCGGCACCGCTCACGGTGATGATGCCCTTGCCGCCTGCCACGCTTGCGGATGTTGCGCCAAGCTCGCTGATGCCTGTTGTCACAGCAACGGTGTTCGACAGAGGCGACTCGCCGAGGTCGTATACTGCGCTCACGGCGTGTGTGCCGTTGGCTGTTGCCTTTGCAGATGTCTCGGTGGCGGTAGCCTCAAGCTCTGTGCCGTTGTAGATGTTGTAGCCCTTGAGCTGCGGAGCCTTTGCCTCGGTGTACTTGATGGCGTCAACCATTATGCCGAACGCGTTGTTGTTGGTGCGGATAGCCACATACTTGGCATCGGCTGGCAACTTGGTGTCTACGCCAATCCATTCAGAAGCGTTGCTGTAGGTCACGGTCTTCACGAGATTGGTGAACGACTCTGGCTTGTCGTCGGTAGCAGATGTGCGAACCTCCAGCGTGCTGGTGATGTCGTTGCTCAGAGTGTAGAACGAGAAGTCGCTTCCGCCCTTCACCTCAGGCGAGATGAACCAGTCGTTCACCGGGTCGTTGTTCGCACGACCTGTGGCATCGGCACCGTAGTTGCCCCATGCGATGATACACTTCTCGCCGTCG
>JBNMLZ010000088.1:0-8651 GCA_050875085.1 Prevotella sp.
AAGAAAATGGCGAACATCGACAAGCTCATGAACGACGGAACATTCTCAAAGCTCTCTAAGCGTGAGCTTCTGCAGGTGACACGCCAGCGCGCTAAGCTGGAGAAGAACCTCGGTTCTATCGCCGACTTGACTCGCCTTCCGAGCGCTTTGTTCGTTGTTGACGTGCTGAAGGAGAACATCGCAGTGAAGGAGGCTAACCGCCTCGGTATTCCTGTGTTTGGTATCGTTGATACAAACTCTGACCCACGCAACATCGACTACATCATCCCGGCTAACGACGACGCTAAGGATTCTATCGACGTAATCCTCTCTGCTTGCTGCGGTGCTATCGCAGAAGGTCTCGAGGAGCGCAAGGTAGAGAAGGCCGACGAGAAGGCTGCTGCTGAGCAGAAAGAGGGCAAGGCTCCTCGCAAGGCTCGCAAGGACGAGGCTGCTGCTGAGTAATTTTTCATAATAACATAGAGATCGGAAATTCTTTAATTCATAAATCAAGGTTTTGATTAGAGAGTTTCCGATTTTTGGGTTAAAGGGGCTTAGATAGGCATTAAAGGCTTATATGGGCTTACAAAGGCTTAAAATAATTTCATCAACCAAATAAAAAAACAATACAACAATGGCTATTTCAATTGAAGATATCAAGAAGCTTCGTGCCATGACTGGTGCAGGTCTTGCTGACGTAAAGAAGGCTCTCACTGAGGCAGAAGGTGATTTCGATAAGGCAAAGGAGTTGCTCCGTGAGCGTGGACTCGCTATCGCTGCAAAGCGTTCTGACCGCGAGACATCTAACGGTTGCGTGCTCGTTAAGAAGGAAGGCAATTTCGCTGCCATGATCGCCCTGAAGTGCGAGACTGACTTCGTTGCCAACGGTGCCGACTTCATCAAGTTGACACAGGACATCCTCGACGCTGCTATCGCTGCAAAGGCTCAGACTCTTGACGAGGTTAAGGCTCTCAAGCTCGGCGACGCTGACGTTCAGGCTGCTGTTACACAGCGCTCTGGTATCACTGGCGAGAAGATGGAGCTCGAAGGCTACAACGTGCTCGAAGGTGAGAACATCGAGGTTTACGACCACATGAAGAAGCACACTCTCTGCACAATGGTTCAGCTCAACGAGAACAACGAGGAGGCTGGTCACAAGATCGCTATGCAGGTGGCTGCCATGAAGCCTATCGCTCTCGACGAGGCTTCTGTACCTGAGTCTGTTAAGGAGGAGGAGTACAAGGTTGCTGTTGAGAAGACCAAGGAAGAGCAGATTGAGAAGGCTGTTGCTGCAGCTCTGAAGAAGGCTGGTTTGAATCCTAACCACTTCGACTCAGAGGACCACATCGAGTCTAACCAGGGCAAGGGCTGGATCACAGCTGAGGACGTTGCCAAGTTCCGCGAGATCAAGGCTACCGTTACTGAGGAGAAGAAGGCTAACCTCAACGAGAACATGATCCAGAACATCGCTAAGGGTCGTGTAGGCAAGTTCCTCAAGGAGAACTGCCTCGTTTGCCAGGAGTTCCAGTTTGGCGACGGCGACAAGGAGAGCGTTGCTGACTACCTCAAGAAGCAGGACAAGGATCTCAAGATCGTTGCTTACAAGCGCTTCACTCTTGCTGCTGAGTAATCGATTTATCAATTACGCATAATATTTATATAGGAGCCGTGGAGGGTGAACACCCTCTGCGGCTTTTTTTATAGATTATCATGGGGTGACAAAAACATGGATTGCTATGGGGTTACAAAAACATAAAAAACAACCGATTGTGGGCAAAACCCTACGGGTTTCAATAGAAGCCTTGACGAATGGCCTTACGAGAGCAAGCTCTCGACACCCATTCGCCAAGACTCCTATTGGTGCTGCAAGCAGCACTTAGCCCACAATCGGGCAAAAACATAAAAAACATTGGGGCAAAATATTCAAATTTTTACTATTTGAATAATCATCTTGGGAAACTAAAATTCTTAGGAACTGGAATTCTCAGGAAACTAAAATTCTTAGGAAATTAAAATTCTTGGGAAACTAAAATTCTTAGGAAATTAAAATTCTCAGGAAACTGAAATCCTTTGGATACTAAAAATTTTAGAAGGATAAGGTTGTGCCAAGTTTTTTTATGTTTTTGCCGACAATGTTTTACGGTGGTGCTTGCACCACTGGCAGAAATGGAAAGATTGACTGTCGAGAGCTTGCTCTCGTAAGGGAAATCTTTTCATTTTTGCCAAAGCCGAAGGCTCGTAAAACATTGGCGGTGTTTTGTGTGTTTTTGTAAAACCGCGCATATCCTGTAAAAACCGCGTTATGCAATACATTATTTAAACTAAATAAGGAAAAATGAAGATATTTGCAGTAGGTATGAACTACCTCGAACACAATAAAGAGCTTCATGGCTCGTTATATAAACCAGAGAGTCCAGTGATATTCACAAAGGCGGACTCGGCGCTGCTGAAGGATCACAAGCCGTTCTTCATCCCCGACCATCTCGGCCGCATCGACTACGAGACGGAGCTTGTGGTGCGCATCAGCAAGCTCGGCAAGACCATTCCCGAGCGCTTCGCCCACCGCTATTACGACGCGGTGACAGTCGGCATCGACTTCACCGCCCGCGAACTGCAGAAGAAGTTGCGCGAGGAAGGAAAGCCGTGGGAGTTGTGCAAGGGCTTCGACGGGTCGGCGGCTATAGGCGAGTGGGTGCCGGTGGAGAAGTTCCGCGACATACAGGCCATCCATTTCCATCTCGACATCAATGGCTCCACCGTGCAGGAAGGCTGCACGTCGGACATGCTCTACAAGGTTGACCAGCTCATCGCCTACATATCGCAGTACTTCACACTTAAAACCGGCGACATTCTCTATACCGGTACCCCTGCTGGCGTTGGTCCAGTGCATATCGACGATCATCTGGAGGGTTACGTGGAAGACCGCCGCGTGCTGGAGTTCAACTGCAAGTGATACTCTTGTCAAGTGCTACAGTCCAAGTGACACTCTTATAAATCGAACAAAATCATTACAACAATGAACTTGCGAAGCTTACATATCATCTTCCTCCTGTGCCTTGCCCTTATTCCTGCAAGCGCGCAGAGGTTCTATAATCTCACGGCTGATGAAGTGCGTGTCGACTCAGTGCTGCCCGTGTTCTCGCATATCGAGAGCCAGCCAGCCAACTACCGCGACTCCGTCTACACCTATGAGATAGCCTACCCCGAGTATGCCGACATGCCAAGCGTCGACATACAGAACTACCGTCGTATCACCACCGAGTTGCCTCCCGCAGAGCCAACTGTTGCCGCTCATGTCGTGATGGACCGCAAGCGTCCGTCGCTGTTCACGTCGTTCTGTCCGGTGGTGTTCCGCGACGGCAAGTATCAGGTGCTCGCAAGTTTCATGCTCCGCAAATGCAGTAAGCCACAGCCCGTCAAGCTGCGGGCTGCTTCTAATTCCGGTGCCTCGGCGGTGGCACCAGCCGACCGCTATGCCAAGCACAGCGTATTGGGCACAGGACGCTGGGCGAAGATACGCGTGCCGGAGACGGGCATCTACCAGCTCACGGATGCCGTTGTGCGTCAGGCAGGATTCTCCGACCCCTCGAAAGTCAAGATTTACGGCTATGGCGGCAACCTTCAGAACGAGGTGCTCACAGCCGGCGACCTCATCGCGTGCGACGACCTGCGCCAGTTGCCAACGTTCACCGCTGGCGGCAAGCGTCTGTTCTATGCCCGTGGTCCTGTGTCGTGGAGTGGCAACGACACACAGCGCCGCACACGCAACCCATATTCCAACTACGGCTACTATTTTCTCACCGAGAACACCGACACCATAAGCCAGTATGCCGACTCCACCGCTTTTGTAGCCTCATTCTATCCCTCCCCAGAGTGGTATCACGACATTTACGAGGTTGACGGCTATTCCTACCTGCAAGTAGGCCGCAATTTCTTCGACTCGCGCGAGGTGGCAGCCGGCGATTCCCTCTCTCTTGATTTCAATACATTTGGCGCGTCGAAGCACGGCAAGCTGACGGTCAACATCACGTCGGCTGGCTCAACTGTTGTCGACGTTGTGTTCAACGGCACCAAGCTCGGCACGCTGCGCACCACGCGAAGCGACACTGAATATGTGTATGGATTCCAGTCGAGTGCCACTTATGACATCACTCCGGGTGATGCCAGCGCGCAGCAGAACGTGTCGCTGCGCGTGACAAGCGGCAGTTCGATGCGTCTTGACTACGCTTCTATAGCATGGGACAATCCGCGCGATGTGCCTAACCTTTCCTCCGCCACCTTCCCCGCCCCCGAGTATGTCTACACGATAACCAACCAAGATCATCATGCCGACCCGCAGGCCGACATGGTGATAATCATCCCTACGTCGCAGAAGCTCCTTTCTCAGGCACAGCGGCTTGCCGCGTTTCATGAGAAGCGTGACTCCATGCGCGTGAACATCGTGCCTGCCGACGAGCTTTACAACGAGTTCTCAAGCGGCACGCCCGATGCCTCCGCCTACCGCCATTACATGAAGATGCTCTACGACCGTGCCGCTACAGAGGCCGACCAGCCCAAGTATCTCGTCATGTTCGGTGGCAGCGTGTGGGACAATCGAATGGTGACATCGGCTTGCCGCTCATTCTCCCCCGATGACTACCTGCTTGCCTACGAGAGTGAGAACTCTTTCGACAAGCGCTACAGCTATGTCGACGACGGATTTTACTGTATGCTCGACGATGGCGAGGGTGCCGACCCTCTCACCACCGACAAGCTCGACGTTGCTGTAGGCCGATTCCCTGCCACGTCTCCCGACGATGCCGAGGCAATGGTCACCAAGACGATAAACTATGCCACTGGCTCCAACAAAGGCTCATGGCTCAACACCGTGTTCTTCATGGGCGACGACGGCGACAACAACCAGCACATGAACGACGCCAACCGTGCTGCCGACGACGTGATTGCCGCCCATCCCGGCTACCTTGTAAAGAAGGTTATGTGGGATGCCTACAAGCGTGTGTCCTCGTCAACGGGCTATACCTATCCCGATGTGTCTACTGCCATCAAGCAACAGCAGAAGCAGGGCGCGCTCATCATGGATTATGTCGGTCATGGATCGGAGTGGCAGTTCTCCCATGAGAATGTACTCAAGATAGCCGATTTCCAGACGTTCAGCAACACCAACCTGCCACTCTGGGCAACCATCGGATGCGATTTCATGCCTTTCGACCGTCTGTCGGACAACATAGGCATGAAGGCGGTGTTCAATCCTAATGGTGGTGCCGTGGCTGTGCTCAGCACCACGCGCACGGTGTTCTCGGTCTACAATGCCATCATCCACCGTGCCTTCCTGCGCTACGTGCTCTCGCGTGATGCCGACGGCAAGCCGCTCGGAATAGGCGAGGCGTTGCGCCGTGCCAAGAACGAAACCACCAATGCCAGGCTTGCCAACAACTCCGTGCAGTTTGTCATAGCCGGCGACCCGGCCCTGCCTCTCAACCTTCCCACCGCCGAGATTGTTGTCGACTCGATATGTGGCGTGGCTGTAGGTGAGGGCTTGCCAATGCCGCAGATGAAGGCTGGTGCCACGGTTTCCGTCAAGGGACATGTGGTTGACATGCCGTCGTACAGTGGCGAGCTGTCGCTCCTCGTGCGCGACAATGCCGAGGACGTTACGTGCCGCAACAATGCGGGCGACCTCTCGTCGGTGCTTACCTATAAAGACCGCACCAAGACCATCTACAATGGACGCAACAAGGTGAGCGACGGCAAGTTCGCGGTTGAGTTTGCCGTGCCGAAGGACATCAACTATTCCAATGAGACGGGGCTCGTCACGGCATGGGCCATCGACGACGACAAGAACGTCATCGCCCAGGGCTACAGCGACCGCTTCACCGTAGGCGACTCGCAGATTGCCGACAACGACTCCATCGGTCCGTCGATTTACTGCTACCTCAATTCTCCGTCGTTCCAGAATGGCGGCAGCGTGAACACCACGCCTTATTTCGTGGCAGAGGTGAAGGACCGCGACGGCATCAACGCCTCGGGTGCCGGCATCGGTCACGACATGCAGCTCTGCATCGACGGTAAGCAGGACATGACATATTCGCTCAACGACAACTTCACGTTCGACTTCGGCTCCTATACGTCGGGCTCTACATATTATAATATACCTGAGCTGACCGAGGGCGAGCACCGCCTGCAGTTCCGCGCATGGGACATCCTCAACAATGTGTCAACGGCCGAGTTGCGGTTTAATGTAGTGAAGACGCAGAAGCCGTCGTTCACCATCTCGTGCACCGACAATCCCGCCACATCGTCCACCACGTTCCTCATCTCCCATGACCGTGCGGGCAGCAATGTTGATGTGGTTGTAGAGGTGTTCGACATCAGCGGCCGTCTCTTGTGGAGCCACGAAGAGGGTGGGGTGAGCGAGAACGCCACCTACACCGTGACATGGGATTTGTGTGGCAACAACGGTTCGCACCTTCAGACCGGCGTGTATCTCTACCGCGTGAAACTCACGTCCGACAACGCCACACGCACGTCGAAGGCGAAGAAACTGATCGTCATAGGCAATAAATAGCCGCCCCAAGCGTTATAATAAAGGAACTGCGGACTCCCGTCCGCAGATAAAAATAAGAACATTAAGGACAATAAATGAAGAATATAAAGCTCGCGACTCTCGCCCTTGTCGGCATGACGTCGCTTCCGACTCTCGCACAGGAGAAGGTTGACATGTTCAACCCCGAGAAAAACTCTGTCACGTCGCAGTCCATCGCGCCTGACGCACGCGCCGGCGGTATGGGCGACGTGGGTGCGGCTACCGACCCTGACGTCGCGTCGCAATACTGGAACCCTGCCAAGTATCCGTTTGCCATCTCGCGTGCCGGCGTGGCTCTCAACTACACCCCGTGGCTGCGCCAGCTCGTCAACGACATCGACCTTGCCTATCTCGCCGGCTACTACCGCATTGGCGACTATTCGGCTGTGTCGGCATCGTTGCGCTATTTCTCGCTCGGCGAGGTGTTCTACGGTGGTACTGACGGTAGCACCACGGGCACGGAGATGACACTCAACCCTTACGAGATGTCGCTCGACGTGGCTTACTCAATCATGCTTAGTGAAAAGTTCTCCATTGCTGCCGCCGTGCGCTGGATCTACTCCGACTTGACCTACGACTATTCCGACACGTCATCACCAGGTAGCGCGTTTGCCGTTGACCTCGCGGCTTACTACCAGAACTACATCAATATCGGACAGCGTGAGTGCCAGCTCGGTTTGGGTCTCGACATATCCAATGTGGGTTCAAAGATTAACTTCGGCGGCGACGAGAACTCCGAGTTCCTCCCTGCCAACCTGCGTCTTGGCGCGTCGCTCATGGTGCCTATCGACGAGTACAACCGCTTTTCTGTGGCAGTGGATGCCAACAAGCCGCTTGTGCCTACTATGCCGGTCAAGAAGGAGGGCGAGTCCGACGAGGACTTCGTTACGCGCAAGCAGAAGGACTACTACGACGTGTCGCCAATCAGTGGTATCTTCAAGAGCTTCGGCGATGCTCCCGGCGGCTTCAAGGAGGAGTTGCAGGAAATTCGCTGGAGTGTGGGTGCCGAGTATGTCTACAACGACAAGTTCGCCGTGCGTGCCGGTTATCACCACGAGTCGGAGAACAAGGGCAACCGTAAGTATTTCACCGTTGGCGCTGGCTTCAAGATGAACGTGTTCTCGCTTGACGCCGGCTATGTGATAGCCACCGCCAAGTCGAACCCTCTCGACCAGACACTGCGTTTCACGCTGTCGTTCGACATGGATGGTATAAAGGATTTGTTCAAGAGGAGGTAAGATTATGAAGATACGTACTGGATTTGGATATGATGTCCATAAATTGGTTGCTGGCCGCGACTTGTGGCTCGGCGGCATAAAACTCGACTATGAGCTTGGTCTGCTTGGCCACAGCGATGCCGACGTGCTCATCCATGCCATCTGCGACGCGCTTCTCGGCGCCGCCAACATGCGCGACATCGGCTACCACTTTCCCGACACGGCAGCCGAGACGCTCAATGTCGACAGCAAGATATTGCTCGCCAAGACCATCGACCTCATTGCCACCAAGGGCTACCGCCTCGGCAATGTGGATGCTACGGTGTGTGCTGAGCGTCCGAAACTCAATCCGCACATTCCCGAGATGCAGCGTTGCCTCGCCGAGGTAATGCA
Organism: Prevotella sp.; assembly: GCA_050875085.1. Taxonomy (GTDB): domain Bacteria; phylum Bacteroidota; class Bacteroidia; order Bacteroidales; family Bacteroidaceae; genus Prevotella. Next base: position 8,173 of record JBNMLZ010000088.1, read on the forward strand.
CACAGACATCGATAATGTGTCAATCAAAGCCACCACTACCGAGAAGCTTGGTTTCACCGGGCGCATGGAGGGAATATCGGCCTACGCGACGGTGCTGATTGAGAAAGACTGAAAAAAAGAGCCCTACCCACAACCCCTCCCCAAGGGGGGAGGGGAGTGATATGTGTGGTTGGTTATGGTGGAAATTTGGTGTGAAATGATGGAAAATGAGGTAAAATGAAGAAAAAATGAAGTTTTTTTGAAAAAAGTCGGGAAAAGATTTGGAGGTATGGAAATAATCCACTACCTTTGCACTCGCTTTAAAGAACTAAGCAATACTGCTAAGAAAGAAAGCAAAGGTAATCGGGCGTTTAGCTCAGCTGGTTTAGAGCATCTGCCTTACAAGCAGAGGGTCGGCGGTTCGAATCCGTCAACGCCCACAGGGGTGTTTCCTCGTGGTCCTTCGGGACTGCGGGGATTTTTTTTGCCCGTACATTTCA
>JBNMLZ010000089.1:0-8644 GCA_050875085.1 Prevotella sp.
GAAATCGTCCGCAACGACAAAGTGCGCGACAAGTTCATTCAGATTTATGAGGCCATGTGGACACCATCCACTGGCGTGTCGGGCGAAGCAGCATACGAGAAAGAGTCTCGCAACTTCAACCGTCTGCTCTCCGAGAAAGAGGACATCCGCAAGAAGTGCAACCACTTCTCCCTCTTCACATCATTCCTCGATGTGGCCATCTCTGGTCTCACCCTCGAACCCGGCACCAAGGCGCAAGCCTACCTCCTCTCACGTTCCATTGCCGTTGACTCCTACATTGACGAGCATGGACAGAAGAAGAACCGCTACGAGACACAATGCGTCCTCACCGTCTCTGGCTATGGCGAGTTAGTGCTTCGAGCACGCTGCGGCCAGATACGCCATGCCGACAACCCGGTCATTGTCTATGAGGAGGACAGCTTTGAGTTCGGAGAGCGAAACGGACAGAAGTTCGTCAATTACACCTGCCGCCTCCCTCACCAGTCAGGTCGCATCGTGGCTTGCTTCATGAAGATTACTCGTGCCGATGGCACTGCCGACTATGCCGTCATGCTTCCCGAAGACTGGCAGCGTCTCTCCAACTACTCCGCTCGTCAGAACTCCAAGTTCAACTATCAAACAAAACAATGGGAAAATGGCAAGCCCAACGCCCTCTACACAGCGCAGGGCGGACAGATTGACCCCGGCTTCCTCGTTGCCAAGTGCATCAAGCACGCGTTCAAGACCTATCCCAAGGCACGTGTCGGCCGTGCCACTCAGCTGGAGTCACAGCAGGTTGACGAGAACGAAATCAATGACGACATCTACGGCATCACCGACAATGGCGAGCAAGTTGATACCACCACAGGCGAGATTGTCTCCGACAAACCGCAGGAACAGTCTTTCGCCCCGGAACAGAACACATCGGCTGGCGTAACCGTTGATCCTGCTGCAACCGATGATGATACATTCTAACCCTTAAACGACAACATATATGAGTGAACAAACGACAAACACAGATTTGACAATCGTCCGCAAGGAGAACGTGCAGCTTATAGCGCAGTCCGCGCCCGAGGTCTATCATAGCAACACCCTTTCTTGCCAGAAGTGCAATGACTTCGGCAAGCGGCTCCTCGCACAAATCAAGGAGCAGGGCATGAATGACGAACTGGATATGCAGTGCGCCACATACATCACCAAGGCACGCAACACGGTGAAGAAGATGAACACCAACCGCTCGGCCATCACCAAACTCTTTGACCAAATCCGCAGCGAGTTTACAGGTATGGAGAACTCCATCGACCCCACCAAGACCGCCTCTATTCCCTACCAGATACAACAGGCTCGCAATGCCTATGCAGCAAAGAAGCGTGAAGAAGAGGAGCGCAAGCGTAGGGCTGAACTTCTGCGCCAACAGCGTGAACAGGCGTTCAACACCTACAAGGCTGACGTTGAGGACGACTTCAAGCGGTCGTTCAACGCCTACACAGCCAACGCCATCAATGCGCTTACCGACCTCAACGCCAACATCACGCTCGACAACTACGAGGCTCAGTGCCGTGCCATCAAGCAGTTCTCCGTCTCTCTTCCGCAGGACTGGGCCACCAAGACACCGTCCAATGTCCGCATACCTGCCGAACTTGCCGATATGCAGGATAAGCTCCGCGAGGTGCGCACGTCCATCATCAACAAGCTCATGCAGCAATTCACCGAACAATACCAGTTCGAGGTGGGCGACTATCGCGACACCATCATGGACGCGCTGCCCTCAAAGAAAGCAGAGTTGGAGCGTATGGCCAAAGCCAATGCAGAGGAAAAGGCTCGCATGGCCGCTGAACTCAAAGCGCGTGAAGCTGCCGAGGCAAAGCGCATAGAAGAGGAGCGCAAGCGTAAGGAGGAAGAGGAGGCTGCAAAGAAGAAGATGCAAGCCGAGGCTTCCGAGGTCGCTGGCTTATTCAGACAGCAAGCCCAAGCCACCATAACCCCTGCTGGTTACCAGCCAAAGACATCGGTCAAGAAGCGTCTCGTGTTCCATGACGCGCAGGGCGTTCTCGCTGCCGTTTCTATGTGGTGGTCTAAGGAGGGGCAGTTCCTGCCTATCGAAGAACTTGCCAAGACTTTCAAGAAACAGATTACATTCTGCGAGAAACTTGCCAACGACAAGACGCACCCCGAATTTATTAGTTCAACCGCTCTTTCCTACGAGGAGGAGGTAAAAGCAAAGTAGCTATGTACGAAAGTGGATATTACCCGGCTGGCGCGGAGTACGACTCCAACGCGCCTTGGAACCAGCGTGAGCCTACAATGATTGAGTGCGCTGCCTGTGGCGGCACTGGCTATCATTTCTATTCCTACGACTTCGAGGCCGACCGCGACACAGAATGTACCGAGGATGAATACAACCAACTTCCCGATACCGAGGAGGAAGCCATTGCCCGGCACCTCTGCTGCATCAAGGGCGAAAAGGAAGTCTGCGAGGTGTGTGACGGTGATGGCGAAGTGGAATACGAACCTGACTACGATGATTATGACGAAGATTAAGCCTATCGTAAACCCGGACGAATACTACAAGCGCAGTGAGGTCAGCAATTCTGACCTCACTGAACTGAAGAACCGTCTGCACCCTCACATTCAGTATGGCGACCGTGAGGCGGCTTTCCGCTTCGGCTCCATCGTTGATGCCATCATCACCGAACCATCGCGCGTGGATTTTCTCCACATGACCATTGACGGTGAGCAATGCACCGAAGAGGAGTTCCTCCACGCTCGCGAAATGCAGCGCGCTCTCCGTGCCGAGGCTCGCAGAGACCCTTTCCTTGCCAAGGTACTGGAGTTGTCCGAAACTCAGTGCTTCATGGTCAACAAGGCGCAGGTGTTCCACTATGGCGGCTTTCCCTACACGCTCGACACACGCTGCAAGTGGGACTGGTGGTTGCCTACCTGCCATTTCGGTGGCGACCTCAAGACCACGTTCGCCTCCACACAAGCGGAGTTTGACAACGCTGTCGATTTCTTCGATTGGGACCGCTCCCGTGCATGGTACATGGACATTGCCCATTCCGACCGCGACTTCATCTATGCCATCAGCAAGAAGAACTGCCGCATATTCAAGAAGTTCATCAACCGTGGTGACGAGATTTACACCCGTGGCCGCGACAAGTACGAAGAACTGGCGTTCCAATACTGGGCGTTCAACCTTGTATAAGTTTCACAGAATTAAAACATATATAGTTATGGCAAAGACTTTATCACCAAGCGCGCAAATCAATCTGCTCAAACGGCTCAGACGCGCTTGCCCTTTCGCTGTTCTCTCCGGGCCTTATGGCTATACCTGCGGAGGCTTAGTGGGGGGGGTAAAATATGCCACTGGCATGTATGGCCGTTCGCAAGTGGCTCGCTATTGCCAACTGTCGTGCTATGAGCTGCGCAAGCAAGCGTTCAAGAATGGCTACGACATCACTCTATCTATCCGACAAATCAATAACGCTATATGACAACACCAGCATTACAACATCACCTGCGTGTCGAACCCTACGACTACCAAAAGGAGGGCATTCTTGCCGGACTGCGCTGGCACCGTTTCCTCATCGGTGACGAGCCGGGACTTGGCAAGACGCTCCAAAGCATAGGTGTCGTGGATTGTGCCAACGCTTACCCCTGCTTGGTCATTTGTCCGTCCTCACTCAAAATCAACTGGCAGCGTGAGTTCGAGAAGTTCACCGACAAGCATGCCCTTGTGCTCGACAACTCTGTGCTTACCACATGGCCGTATCTCCTCAAGATGGGTATGCAGCAGGTGGCCATCGTCAATTACGAGTCCCTGCGCAAATACTTTGTGTGGGACATCAAGGGCGGCTCGCGTGGCGGTTTCCGTTTGAAAGACGTGGTCTTCACGCCCGACATCAAGCTGTTCCGTTCCATCATCATTGATGAAAGCCACCGTGTCAAGGACCCATCCGCACAGCAGACCATCTTTGCGCGTGGCATTGCCGAGGGCAAGGAGTACCGCATCCTGCTGTCTGGTACGCCTGTTGTCAATCGCCCTGCCGACCTTATTGCGCAGCTCTCCATCATGGGACGGCTGTCCGAGTTTGGCGGACGATCCAAGTTCCTTGCCGAGTATGGCGGTGGCGAGATTACCAAGGAGAGGCGTAACAAGGAGGAAGAGGATGCTCCGCGCAACCTCGAACGGCTCTCTGCCGAACTCTACTCGCGCTGCATGGTACGCCGTGAAAAGGCTAAGGTGCTTACCCAACTGCCCGACAAGACGCGCACCGACCTCATCGTTGATATTTCCAACCGTGACGAGTACATGCTTGCCGAGCACGACCTTGCCGAGTATCTGCGCCAGTACACCGAGTGCGACGACCTCGACATCAGGCGCAAGATGCGCATGGAGGCTCTGGTCAAGTTCATGACGCTGCGCTCGCTCTCTGCCAAAGGCAAGGTGAAGCAAGCTATCGACTTCACGCGCACGTTTCTCGCCAACGGCAAACCGCTCATTCTCTTTTGCTCCCTGCATGAGATTGTGGACGAGATTAAGAAAGCGTTTCCCAAGGCTGTATCCGTCACCGGGCGCGACTCCATGATGATGAAACAGGCGGCTGTCGATGCTTTCCAGTCTGGTAAGGCGCAGCTCATCGTCTGCTCTATCAAGGCGGCTGGCGTTGGACTTACGCTCACGGCTTCCTCAAATGTGGCTTTCGTGGAGCTACCTTACACCTATGCCGACTGTTGCCAGTGCGAAGACCGCGCCCACCGTATCGGCCAAAAGAATAACGTGACATGTTACTACCTGCTGGGTAAGAATACGATTGACAGTGTTCTTTACTCTCTTATTCACAAGAAGAAGTCCATCGCCAACCAGATAATGGCAACTGACGATGAAATTCCGAATGACGAAATGTATTTCAGCGAACTTGTAAATGAATTTTTGCACCCACAATATGAATGACAAAGAACAATGGAAACCAATTCCACAATACGAGGAATTGTATGAAGTATCAGACAAGGGCAATGTACGGTCTATCGCACAATACACCTGCCATCATACGGTCGTGCCTCGTCCTAAGCCAAGAATTGTAAAGGCGGCACTTACTCATGACGGATATGTCCGCGTGACTCTTAGCAATCATGGCGTGCAAAAGCATTTCACGGTTCACCGTCTTGTTGCTCTCGCTTTCATTCCTAACCCCGACAATTTGCCGCAAGTGAACCACAAGGACGAGAACCCACAAAACAACTCTGTTGATAATCTCGAATGGTGTACAGGCAAGCAGAACTGCAACTACGGGCAACACTGCCAGCGTATAAAAGACCGCCTCAACCGCAAGCACCATCTTGCAAAGCCAGTCGCACAGCTTGACAGAGACGGTGATGTGATACAGATTTACAAGTCCGTATCTGAGGCTGCACGGCAAATGGGTGTGCGTAGCGAGAACATATCACGCTGTTGCAATGGCAGATACAGCCATTCGTGCGGCTATGGTTGGAAATACGTTGACAACGATGGCTGACATCTGCAAGACCGACCTGCAGCGCATCATCAAGTACCTCTCCGATGCAGCTGCGCTCTATGACCAACAGCATGGCTTGCGCTATTCCAGCCGTGCGTGGTGTATCAGACAACTTATCGTTAAACTAAAGAAACGGCAAAATCAAATCACAACAATATGAAAACATCAATGACCACCACTCAGGCGTTCCGTCAGCTCATACGTTGCCATGCCATTATAGCAGTCAACATCTGGAATGCCATCAACTTCTTCGTCACCCGGCGTTCATGGCTCGCCCTCGCCCTTGTTATCCTCATAGGGTCTGCGGCAAGTGCCATGTGCATCATGTCCGCCCGTGCCGAGCGCGACCGTGCGCAACAGGCACAAGCCAAACTGCAACAGCAGGTGGAACAACTGAAAGTAGAAAATGAATTTATCGCAAAATAAGTATTCACAAATTAAACTCTATCAATCATGACAAAAAATCAATTAGCAAAAGAGGTTGCGGTTTCCGAGAAGCTCCACCTCTCTACAACATTCCAAGCCGTTGACGGTATCCTTCGTGTCATCAAGCAAACGCTTGCCAAGGGCGAGCCTGTAATCATCCGTGGCTTCGGCACGTTCCAGCCCATCGACTGCAAGGAGCGTACTGCACGCAACATCAAGACTGGTGAATCAATCACTATCCCGGCACACAAGTCTGTCAAGTTCCGCGTAAGCAAAGACTTTGTCAAGTCTCTCAACACTGAAGCAGGAAAGGAGGCTAACGTATGACTCTCTACGAATGTGGTGTCCGCTACGAAAAGACTGCGGACAATGGAATGACCAAGAAAGTCACCGAACTTTACCTTGTTGATGCTTGCTCCTTTGCCGAGGCTGAGGGACGCATCACAAAGGAAATGGAGCCGTACATATCTGGCGACTTCGATGTGGTCACCATCAAGCGCACCAACTACTCAGAGATTGTAGAGGGTTTGTCCATTGCCGACAAGTGGTTCAAGGCTAAACTCGTGTTCATCACCATTGATGAAAAGTCTGGCAAGGAGAAGAAGACCGCTACTCACTTCATCGTTCGTGCCTCCGACATCAACAATGCACACATCTGCGTAGTCGAACACATGAAAGGTTCTGTCATGGACTACGAGATTGCCACGCTTGACGAGACAAAGATTATGGATCTGTTCCGCTACAAGGTTAATACAAGCGACAATGGCTAAGTTTTCTTCATTTGCTTTCCAAGGTCGGAATAAGTACGGCAACCAGCGTATTGGAGGTCATGCTTCCAAAAAGGAGCACTACCGCGCTGCCCAGCTTCGCCTAATGGAGCGTGCCGGACTTATCTCTGACCTCCGGGAGCAGGTGTCCTACGAGTTGATACCTGCACAGTATGGCGAGTGCGGCAAGGACTTCCGTGGTCGCTCCACGCGCGTCCTCCTCGAGCGTCCCTGCCGTTACATTGCCGATTTCGTCTATACCGACAAGGCAACCGGGCATACCGTGGTCGAGGACACAAAGGGAGTTCGCACTAAAGAGTATATCATCAAGCGGAAGCTCATGCTCCACGTTCATGGCATCCGCATAAAAGAGGTTTGATTATGGCACGAGACAGTTTTGTATTCTATCGCAGTTTCTTCGAGGCTATCAAGCGTATGCCCATCGAAGTGCAGACCGAGGTTTACCCGGCACTAATTGAGTACGCGCTTGACGGCAAAGAACCCAAAGGGCTTTCCGACATCGCACAGGGTGTGTTCATTCTTGTCAAGCCTAACATTGATGCGAGCATCGCACGCAAAGAGAATGGCAAAAAGTTCGGCAAACTTGGCGGTCGCCCAGCGAAGAAAGGCAAAGCTGCCTCGTCTGCCAAGACCAATGGCGAAGCCCCTGCGTCTCCGTCCGACTATACGCTCACACTCCAGCAGGAGATTGAACAGATGAAAACCGACCGCACATGGAACGAGCCTGTATGTATGCAGTTCCACATCAGTGCAGATGAACTTGCCAAACGCCTCGACACGTTTTTCAACCACTGCCAATGTGAGTATGATGGCAAACCACACAAGGACATCAATGATGCAAAACGCCACTTCTGTTCATGGATGCGCAAGGCGTTCACGCCTGTTGAGAATGAGCATGACAGCGACACGGAGCTGCCGCCTCCATCCTATGAGTTCAATGGCGGTTTCGGTGGTCAGGACATTTAATCTGTATGAGTTATGAACAACAAACCTTATCCACAAACCCTCATCGATGAACTTGCCAAACACGGCAAACGTCCTACTGGCAATGTCGATTGGGACACCTGTGTCTTGCAGGCGTGCCGTAATGAGAGGAAGAATGCTCCCACTTGGCTCTCGCTTCATGATGCAGCCCTGCGGTTCCGTGACGAGGCAGAGAAAGAGCGTAGGCAAGCCTACAACCTTGCCGACCCCGGTGTTTACTCGGCTCACAGCACGTTCCTCGTCCACATTGCCGACTCCGTGGTGCTTGCTCCGCAAAGGCGCAAGTTCATCATCGACGACAACAACCGTGACGTGCTGCGCTTTCTGCTCTACTACTTCAACAACTGCCCATTGGCTGAGGAGGTCTTTCCCGGTCGTGGCTACAAACTGCACAAGAGCATCCTCTTGCAGGGCGGTGTCGGTGTTGGCAAAACGCTCCTCATGCAAATCTTCAGCGAGTACCTGCGCAGAACCAACAATCCTCGCTTTTTTTGGAACTTATCGGTCACGCAGATGGTCAATTACTACACCATTCACAACAACCTCGACCGCTTCACCTACAACGAGGAGGAGTGCCGTGGCTTCAAGTGCAACCCTCAAAACGTGTGCCTCAACGACATCGGCATACAAGACCGCACATTCTTCGGCATGGATACAGGCTTGCTCACCGATGAGTTCCTGCACGCTCGCAACGAGATTTGGACGCAGTACAACAAGTTTGCGCACCTCACCACCAACCTTGACAACAATGAACTTCAAAAGCGGTTCAAGCGCAATGACGGCTTCGGTCGCCTCGTCGACCGCTTCAAGACTTACAACGTAATTCCATTAACAGGTAAAAGTAGAAGATAATATGAGAACAATTGATTTTCGCGGCAAAGCCGTAGGCAGTGGCCGCTGGATACATGGCGATTTAGTTTGGAATGGTCGCGTTCCTGCCATATTTGAGGA
>JBNMLZ010000090.1:0-8324 GCA_050875085.1 Prevotella sp.
CCCATGCGCAGACACTTGTCGAACTCGTCAATCACGAGCCAGCGCACACTGTCAGTAGAGAAGTTGAGCTTGTCGATATGGTCGTTGAGTCGGCCCGGCGTGCAGAACACAATCTGCGGACGCGTGCGCATGATGGTGCGGTGCTCGTCCATCGTCGGGCGGCCACCATAGAGACACTCTGAGCGCAGCCCCGTGCCCATGCGCCGGAACACGTCATTCGACTGCATGGCAAGCTCTCTGCCCGGCACGATGACAACGGCCTGCACCTCGTCGAGTTTCGGGTCGAGCCGTGTGGCGAGCGGCAGCAGGTAGGCAAGCGTCTTGCCGCTGCCCGTAGGCGCGAGCACCACCACGTCCTTGTCGCTGTGCAGCACGGCGTCGATGGTGTCCTGCTGCATGGCGTTGAGTTCGTCGATGCGCAGTTTTTGGAGGGTTGTTTGGATATCCATAGTGAATAAAATTGTTTTTCCTTTTCGGGTCGGGCAAGACACCCGACCTCCTACATTACTATACAAACTAATTACAGCAGTTCCGGCAACTCATACAGGTGCGTGCTGTTGCTGCCCTTGACGAGGATGTAGCGTCCGCGCGGCTTGTCGGCGCTGATGGCTTCCTTCACCTGCTCCACGTTGTCGAACTTGCGGAATCCGGCAGGCGTGTCGCAGTGCTCAAACTCCGAGCCGACGAGCCACACAGTCTTGATGTCCGATGCCTTGAGCAGGTCCACAATCTTCATGTGCTCCTCGTGGCTCACCTCTCCCAGCTCCTTCATGTCGCCGATGATGACCATCTTGTCGTCGGCCTTCATCTCGGCAAAGTTCTTCAGTGATGCGGTCATGCTCGTCGGATTGGCGTTGTAGGCATCTACGATAAGCCGGTTGTCGGCTGTCTGCTCAAACTGCGAGCGGTTGTTCGACGGCGTATAATCCATGAGTGCGTCGACAATCTTGTCGGGGGCTACCTCGAAGTACAGACCGATGCTCACGGCGGCGAGCATGTTGGTGATATTGTAGGAACCGATGAGATGTGTAGGCACCTCGTGCCATACGCTCGTAAACGAGCCGTCGTGGTGCTGCCAGCTGAACTTGAGCATCGGGTCGCAGCTCTTCACCACGCCGTTCACCCAAAGCGGCTCCTTCTCCGTGCAGCCGTAGCGCACGAGGTTCAGGTCATGTGCGATGGATGCGAGATAGGGGTTCTCGTTGTCGATGAACACACAGCGCTTCTGGCTTCTGCTGATTATCGGCGACTCTGGCGCGTCCCATGTTCCTCGGCTGCGCATGAAGTCGTACAACTCGCCCTTGGTCTTTATCACTCCCTCGAACGAGCCGAAGCCCTGCAGGTGGGCACGTCCTACGTTGGTGATGATGGCATAGTCGGGCTCCACGAGTTCCACGAGCCTCTTGATGTCGCCCGGGTGCGACGCGCCCATCTCCACCACGGCGATGTCGTGCTCCGGACGGAGCCTGAGGAGCGTCTTCGGCACACCGATGTCGTTGTTGAAGTTGCCCTGGGTGTAGAGCACGTTGTATTTCTTCTGAAGCACGGCGGCTGTGAGTTCCTTGGTGGTGGTCTTGCCGTTGGTGCCGGTGATGCCTATTATTGGTGTGCCGAGCGCGCGGCGGTGGTAGCGCGACAGCTGGCGGAGCGTCTCAAGGCAGTCGTCGACAAGAATGAAGCGCGGGTCGCCGGCTGTGGCATACTCCTTCTCGTCGACAACGGCATAGGCGCAGCCCTTCTCAATGGCGGCGGCGGCAAACTTGTTGCCGTCGAACGACGCGCCCTTCAAGGCGAAGAAGAGCGAACCCTCGGGGCAGTCGCGCGAGTCGGTAGTCACTACCGGATGCTCGGTGAAGATTTTGTATAGTTCAGATATTTCCATGATGCTTGTTGTTTTTTTATTCTTCGAGTGCAAAGGTAGTGATTTTTATTGTTCGCGTGTTTTATAAAAAGCTTTAATTATTTGGCTGTTCCGATTTTTATTGCGTCCTTTGCGCCAAATATAATAAAACAACATGCAGTACACTATAAATGTCAGAGGCCACTTGGTTGACCTCTCCCGTCCGATGGTGATGGGAATACTCAATGCCACCCCCGACTCGTTTTTCTCCGGCAGCCGCAAGCAGACCGAGGCTGAGATTGCCGACCGCGCCAACCAGATCATTGCCGAAGGCGGCAGGATAATCGACGTTGGGGCGTTCTCCACGCGCCAGGGTGCCGACGTGGTGAGCGTTGAGGAGGAGACGGCGCGCCTGAAGCGCGCCCTGTCGATAGTGCGCCGCGAGCAGCCCGACGCCATCGTGTCGGTGGACACCTACCGTCCGCTCATCGCCCGCCAGTGCATCGAGGAGTTCGGCGCCGACATCATCAACGACGTGTCGGAAGGCGGACTTACCGGCATCGTGGGCCAGGCGATACACGAGGAGGGCGACATGTTCGAGACGGTGGCACGGCTCAAGGTACCATATATATTAATGTCGGTGCAGCCCACCCTGCCGGCGATGATGAAGAACTTCGCCGCCGAGGTGCAGCGCCTGCGCGACCTCGGTGCCAAGGACATAATCCTCGACCCCGGCTACGGCTTCGGCAAGACCCTTGCGCAGAACTACGAGATAATGAACCACGCCGAGCGCCTGCTGGAGCTGGAGCTGCCAGTGCTTGTCGGCATATCGCGCAAGAGCATGATATACAAGCTCATCGGCGGCGACCCCACCACAGCGCTCAACGGCACCACCGCGCTCAACACCATATCGCTCATGAAAGGCGCGTCGATACTGCGCGTGCACGACGTGAGGGAAGCAGCCGAGGCGTGCCGGATTGTGGAGCAATTAGGAGTTAAGAATTAGGAGTTTGGAGTTAGAAATTGGTCGGCTTCGCCGATTTAGAATTTTTCAATTTTGAAATAAATGTTTGAATTCGGAATAAAAGACATCATCGACATTTTCCTTGTCGCCCTGATGCTCTACTACATCTACCGCCTGATGAAGGAGAGCCGCTCGCTCAACGTCTTCATCGGCATCATCGTGTTTGTGATAGTGTGGCTCTTCGTGAGCCAGGTGCTTGAGATGCGTCTGCTGGGAGCCATCATGGACAAGCTGGTCAGCGTGGGCGTGATAGGACTCATCGTGCTATTCCAGGAGGAGATACGCCGCTTCCTCTACTCGCTCGGCGCCCACCAGCGGTTCAAGGCGGTGGCGCGCTTCTTCTTCATGGGCAACAAGTCGAAGAGCGACGCCGTCGACAAGGAGACCATCATGCCCATCGTCATGGCGTGCATGGACATGTCACGCGGCAAGGTGGGCGCGCTCATCGTAATAGAGCGCGGCATACGCCTCGACGACATCGTCGACACGGGCGACCTTATCGACGCGCGCATCAACCAGCGACTCATCGAGAACATATTCTTCAAGAACTCGCCGCTGCACGACGGCGCAATGGTCATCACCGGAAAGCGCATACGCGCCGCCGGATGCATCCTGCCCGTCAGCCACAACCACGACATCCCCAAGGAACTCGGACTGCGCCACCGCGCCGCACTCGGCATCTCGCAGGACAGCGACTGCATCGCCATCGTAGTGTCGGAAGAGACGGGCGGCATCAGCGTCGCCATAAAGGGCAACTTCCAACTGCGTCTGTCGGCCGAGAAACTGGAGAACATCCTGTCGCGAGAAATGAACTTTTAATATAATAATATGAGCTGCGCTTATGCGTAGCTCATTTATTTTTACTAATTTTGCAAAGTCAACGTGACAAAACCCCTAATAATAAAGTATTGAAACAAACCAAAATTATTTCACAAAATAATTATGAACTTACTTGATCACATTGTTGCGCGCGCTAAGAGCGACAAACAACGCATCGTGCTCCCTGAAGCAACAGAGGAGCGCACACTTAGAGCTGCCGACCGCGTACTGGCCGACGATCTTGCCAACCTCATCCTCATCGGCAACCCTGAGGAGATAAAGAGCCTCGCCGAGAAGTGGGACCTCCACAACATCGACAAGGCCACCATCGTAGACCCGCTCAACAACCCGAAGGCTGAAGAGTATGCCGAACTGCTTGCCGAACTGCGCAAGAAGAAGGGCATGACCATCGAGCAGGCACGCGAGCTGGTGAAGAACCCGCTCTACCTTGGCTGCATGATTATCAAGACTGAGGGTGCCGACGGCCAGATTTCGGGCGCGCTCAGCACAACGGGCGACACTCTGCGTCCTGCACTCCAAATCATCAAGTGCGCCCCGGGCGTGACATGTGTCAGCGGCGCAATGCTCCTCCTCACCCACGAGCACCAGTATGGCGATGACGGCATCATCGTGATGGGCGACGTGGCTGTAACTCCGGTTCCTACTGCAGAGCAGCTCGCGCAGATTGCCGTGTGCACCGCACAGACAGCGCGCTCGGTTGCCGGCATCCAGGATCCGCGCGTGGCAATGCTCAGCTTCTCTACAAAGGGCTCTGCAAAGCATGAGGTTGTCGACAAGGTGGTGGAGGCTACACGCCTCGCTCACGAGCTGGCTCCTGAGCTGAAGCTCGACGGCGAGCTGCAGGCCGACGCAGCCCTCGTTCCTGCCGTTGGCGAGAAGAAGGCTCCGGGCAGCACCATCGCAGGCCATGCCAACGTGCTCGTTGTGCCGTGCCTTGAGGTGGGCAACATCTCCTACAAGCTCGTGCAGCGCCTTGGCGACGCAATCGCCATCGGTCCTATCCTCCAGGGCATCGCACGCCCGGTGAACGACCTCTCACGCGGCTGCTCAGTGGACGACATCTACTACATGGTGGCCATCACGGCTTGCCAGGCAATGGATGCAAAGAAGTAATAGCCCCTCCCCCAGCCGCCAAAGGCGGCTCTACCCCTCCCCTTAGGGAGGGGAGTAGTATGCTTAAAAGGCTTGGAAAGGTTTAGAAAAGCCTACAAGAAAATAAAAAACAAAAATTCAAAAATGAAAATATTAGTCCTGAACTGTGGAAGTTCATCGATAAAATACAAGTTGTACAATATGGACGACAACTCCGTACTCGCAGCAGGCGGTGTTGAGCGTATCGGCCTCGACGAGGCATTCATCAAGGTCACTCTGCCAAACGGCGAGAAGAAGAAGATCATGCACGACATGCCCGACCACCGCGAGGGCGTGAACTTCGTGTTCCAGTGCCTCCTCGACCCGGAGATTGGCGTCATCAAGAGCCTCGACGAAATTGATGCCGTAGGCCACCGCATCGTGCAGGGCGGCGACCTCTTCGAGAAGAGCGTCATCGTCGACAAGTCGGTTGAGGACGGCATCGAGAGTCTTTGCGACCTCGCCCCCGTACACAACGCCGGCCACCTGAAGGGCATCCGCGCCGTTGACCACCTCATGCCAAGCACTCCGCAGGTGTGCGTGTTCGACAACGCTTTCCACAGCACAATGCCCGACTACGCTTACCTCTACGCCGTGCCTTACGAGCTGTATGAGAAGTATCACGTGCGCCGCTACGGTTTCCACGGGACCTCTCACCGCTACGTGTCACAGCGCGTGTGTGAGTATCTTGGCCGCGACATCAAGACTCAGCGCATCATCACCTGCCACATCGGCAACGGCGCTTCCGTTACAGCCGTGAAGTATGGCAAGTGCATCGACACATCAATGGGCCTCACTCCGCTTGCAGGCGTGATGATGGGCAGCCGCTCAGGCGACATCGACCCGTCTGCCGTGACATTCCTCATGGACAAGCTCGGCAAGAAGCCGCAGGAGATGGCCGACTTCCTCAACAAGGAGAGCGGCGTGCTCGGCATCTCGGGCGTGTCGTCGGACATGCGCGACGTGGAGGCTGCCGCACAGGAAGGCAACGAGCGCGCTCAGCTTGCACTGAAGATGTACAAGTACCGCATCAAGAAGTACATCGGTGCCTACGCTGCCGCCATGGGTGGTGTCGACATCATCGTGTGGACAGCCGGCGTTGGCGAGAACCAGGCCGACGTTCGCCTCGACTCTTGCTCCGGCTTGGAGTTCCTCGGCGTGAAGATGGACGCCAAGGCCAACGATGTGCACGGCGAGGAAGCCATCATCTCCGCTCCCGACTCTAAGGTTACGGTATGCGTGATACCGACTGACGAGGAGCTGATGATTGCCAAGGACACCATGAACTTGCTCAAGAAGTAAGCTTTAAGAGGAAAAATTTTTTGACTATAAGATTACAAAAGCCCTGTAACAAGGTTACGGGACTTTTGTAACTGAATTACCATTGCTTTGTAATCGCGTTACAATTATCCCGTAACGCCATTACAAAACAATGGTATGTTTTTTTTATAAATTAATCACACACAACTTTACTGTTTTCCAGCGGGCAGGAGCAGTTTTTTATACTCCTCGCTGTTCTTCAGCAAGCGCACAGCCTCAGCCATTTGCTTGTCGCTGCGCAGGGAGTTCTCAATGGCTCCGCGCTCGAAATAGTAGGCCGACATGAGGTCGGAGGTTATCAGTTCCTTTATCTTCTGCTTGTTGTAGGGATAGTCGAGGTCCTTGGCGATGTTGTGCTTGAGCTTCTTCGAGAGAGCCTCAAACTCTGCCTTGGCGTCGTCGTAGTAGCCCTCGAAGCGCGCAAGCTGCTCAAGGTCCTTCAGGTACTTCTCGCTCACCTGGTCGTAGGTGAAGCCGCTCTTTATGACAAGCTGCTTGAACTCGTTGTAGTCGGTGTCGGACAGCTCAAACTCCGACGGCTTGGCGATGGTCGGGTGCTTGGCGATGTAGTCGATCTCGTAGTTGAGAAGGATGTCGGTGGTGTCGACGCGCGAGAGATAGAAGGCGATGTTGGGCACCGAGTCGGGCTTCACCTCGACGTCGGGCTTTATGCCTCCGCCGTCGCGGACGATGCGTCCGGCAGCCGTGCGGAACTCATGCGTGAGCGAGTCGGCCACTTCCTGCGCCACGTAGCCATTGTCGGTGTGCTTGTAGGAGCGCGCCTGGATGCAGCGTCCCGACGGGATGTAGTACTTGGCGGTGGTGAGCTTCAGCTTGCCGTTGTAGGGCAGCGGCACGTTCGGCACCTGGACGAGTCCCTTGCCGTAGGTGCGCGTGCCGAGTATCACGGCACGGTCGAGATCCTGCAGCGCGCCGCTCGTTATCTCGCTCGCGCTCGCCGTGCCGTCGTTGACGAGCACCACGATAGGCATCACGGTGTCGATAGGCTCGACGGTGGTGCGGAATGTCTCGTGCGAGTTCTTCATCTTGCCGCGCATCTCAAGCAACTGCTTGCCCTTGGGGATGAACATGTTGAGAATCTGGACAGCCTCCTGCACCGAGCCGCCGCCGTTGTTGCGCAGGTCGAGCACGAGTCCCTTCATGCCCTTGCCTCGCATGTCGAGGAAGGCACGGCGCACGTCCTTGGCGCTGTTCTCCACAAACTGGTTGTAGCCGATGTAGCCTATGCCGTCGGCCTGCAGGCCGTAGTAAGGCAGGTAGGGCATCTGTATGGCGCGGCGCTCTACCTTGACGGTCATCTTCTTGCCCGTTGACGGACGCAGAATCTTGAGCACCATCGTCGTGCCGGCGTCACCGCGCAGGTGGTCGCTGACGTAGGCAGTGGTCTTGTCCTCCATCGACTCGCCGTCGATGCTCAGGATCACGTCGCCCTTCTTCAGTCCAGCCTCGGCGGCAGGCATACCCTCGTAAGGCTCGTTGATGACAACGCGCTTGCGCGTGAAGCTGTAGCTGATGATGGAGCCGATGCCGGCATACTTGCCAGTGAGCATCTGCTTGTACTCGCCAGCCTTGTCCTCGGGATAGTACTCGGTGTAGGGGTCGAGCGAGCCGAGCATGGCACGTATGGCGGTGCCCACAGCCTTGTCGGCGTCGAGCGTGTCGACATACATGAGGTCGAGGTTGCGGTAGATGGCGTTGAACACGTCGAGGTTCTTGGCAACCTTGAAGTTGTGGTCGCTTGTGTTCTGTGCTTGGGCGGAGAAAACGGCGAAGAACGAGATTATAAAGAGAAAAATCTTTTTCATAACTTTGATTTATCATGGAGGTGTCGAGCTCCTGCTCGACACACTATAAATATTGTTGCGTGCGTGTCGAGCGGGAGCTCGACACCTCCCGGTATTACTCCACGCCTAATTCCTTGAGCAGGCGGTCGGCATGTCCCCACTTGTCCATCATGTAGACAACGTAGCGGATGTCGACGCCGATGCAGCGGGCCAGGCGCTTGTCAAACCAGATGTCGCTTGAGAGCGAGTCCCAGTTGCCGTCGAAGGCGAGACCGATGAGGTTGCCCTTGCCGTCGAACATCGGCGAGCCGGAGTTGCCGCCGGTGATGTCGTTGTTGGTGAGGAAGCAGAGCTGCATCTTGCC
>JBNMLZ010000091.1:0-8260 GCA_050875085.1 Prevotella sp.
GGAGAGTCTTTTAGGTTAAAGGAGACTAAAAGATTTATGAAAAATGTTTGATTTTAGAAACTTATACCTAACTTTGGGGACTTTTTAATGGCACACTTTTCAATTATAAAGTGGCTACTTTTTCAATTAGTACTTACAGTCACAATGGTATGTCTCAGGATAGAAGTTAAACTCTTCCTCTCCTGTCTCTGGGTCATAGCTCTTCACTTTCTTTATCTGTCTCCTTGACTTCCAGTAAGGTCTCTTATAGTAATTGTAGGTATAGTCATTGTCTGCATCCTGCCAGCTATATGCTCCTGCTCCTACCCAATCCTTTGGCACATCTCCAACTATTTCATCCACTGTACCGTCATCATTCATTACAAGGTTCACTGTCTTGCTGCTCCTGTTTATAGTAGTAGGAGTAAAGTGGAATATACCTCCTTTACCGTCTGTCCTGTATTTTGTGAATAACTCTCCTGCATTGTTTAAATTTGTTTAAATGACCATTTGAGTTTCAACAAATCCCCAACTTGCAACAAACTATAATGAATAATCTTTTGAACTATAATTAATTTATAATTAGTACCCTCTTTACTTCCTCTATATCCCCCCCTCTTATTTTTCTTAAAATGTTACTAATACAATTCAAAATACAATGGTTTTAAGAAAAATAAGACTTCATTTATAAAATAAAGTCCGCAAGCTAAAGATTTCTCTAACTTGCGGGCTTGCCTTGCGGAAAGTGAGGGATTCAAACCCCCGATACCCGAAAAAGGGTATACCGGATTTCGAGTCCAGCGCATTCGGTCACTCTGCCAACTTTCCTTGCTTTTGCAAAAGCAAAGGTAGTATATTTTTTCATTACAGCAAAATTCTCGTCCAACTTTTTTTGGTTTTCATTTGCCACCTTAAATAAATGGAGTAAATTTGCAGCATGCATATATTAGAGATACCTTCATTCTTTCCCCCATATGGTGGGCTTTTCTGCCTTGACCAAAGCAAGGCTCTGGCGATGCAGGGCAACACGGTAAGGATAATAGCCAACCTTAACGTCAGCGCGCGCCTGTCGCCAAAGCTTTGGCTCAACGCCCGCACACGTCCATATGACGTAAGCATGGACGGCATCGAGGTGACACGCCGCGAGATGCGTGCCGTCCCGTTCCGCTTGCGGCACAATGTGGAGCACTGGTGCCATATTGTTGTCGGCATGGCCGACGCTTATATAAAGAGGTATGGACGTCCCGACATCCTGCACGCCCACTGCTGCTCATGGGCCGGACGTGCCGCCATGATCGTCAGCCGTAAGCACAATATACCTTATGTCATCACGGAGCATCTGTCGCAAGCGCTATTGATAAAGGAATTTGGACCGGCCGGGAAAGATGCCTGGCAAGTGCCGCTGCTGAAGGAGGCCTACATGAATGCCGACATGGTTGTCCCCGTCTCAGAGGAGTTGGTCGACAACCTCGCCGTGTTCTATGGCAAGGACTACCGGTGGCAGTTTGAGTCGAACACCATCGACACCGACTTCTATGCCTACCGCCACCGCGAACCGCGCGATGACGGCAAGAAGACGATATGCTGCATCGCCGACTTTGTCCCATGGAAAGGCTACGACACGCTTTTAGCCACCATTGCCCTTTATGTCAAGAGCCATTCTTCCGACATACGTCTGCTGATTGCCGGCAGAGGCACCGATTCCGACGAGATGCGCTCACTGATAAGGCAGAACGGACTTGACGCATATGTCGAAACCTACGGCAAGGTAGACCGCGACGGTGTGCGCGACATTCTCTACCGCAGCGACTGCTTCTTCCTCGCCACACGCAGCGAGGTGCAGCCTCTCGTCCTGCTTGAGGCCATGTGCACCGGCATCCCGGCTGTGAGCACAACCATCATCCCACGTTGCGAGCGCATTGATGGAGCATGCTTCATCGGAGAGACCGACAATCCGGAGTCGCTTTGCGAGCAGTTGCACAAAGCCCTGACTATGGACACATTTGACGGCATGGCCCTCTCCCGGAAAGTTGTAGGCTTGGCTTCATACGCCAATGTAGGCAAACGGCTCACCGAGTTGTTCTCAACGGTGTGCCAGTCGTTTAAAGCCGACAAATAACCGGCGCGCCACAATTGCAGTGTGCCACAATAGGTTGTTTGACATGATGAATCGAACAACCTTTATTCTTTTATTCATCCTTATGTTCCACGCCTTCATGCATTCATCAGCCCCATCCGCAAGGACACGGTCACCACTGCGGAAGGCATGCATCATAAGCTCAAACACTTTAAGGGCGAAAAACCGCCGCGTGCTGTCCGTGTCAATGCCATAGCGTTGGGCAAGCGTCCACGACAGCGATGCGGTACGGCGCACAAAAAGAAACTGCTTGTGGCTGTCTGTAGAAAACGACACCGAAGGCTTGCCTATGCTGTAGACTATCGTCGCGTCGGGGATGTAGCCCACCTTACCGTTCAAAGCGAGCATAAACGCTATTTGCAAGTCCTCGCAACCATACTCCCTGTTTCTGAACAGTTCCACATCGGCTTCATAGCATCGCCTTATTGTCTCCGCCCTATAAAGAGCCGTGCACAGATGTATGACTGGCGCTGCGGTCTGTGTAACTATCGCCTCAAGCATCTGTCTGCCGTCGGTCACTGGCTTTGGAAACAAAACTATTCCATTGACATCCTTCTGCCGTGTGTCCTCATGATAATTGAGCCAGTTGGTATGCACAATCGTCATGTCGGGATTTGCGTCCATCATGCGGCACTCCTTTTCGAGCTTTTCGGGGTCCGTCCAATAGTCGTCACCTGCGCAATCGGCTATATACTTGCCTCGGCAGGCAAGCAGGCAATCGAAATAGTTGTCTACCAGACCTTTATTGGGAGTCTTTGGCATGAGCCTCACCACATCAGGATAGCGCTCAGCATAATCCTCGCACACACTCCGTGTGTTGTCTGTGGAGCAGTCCTCACCCAGCACTATCTCTATGGGCAAGTGACAACGCTGCTTGATTATGGAGTCGAGCGTGCGCCCGATGGTATGCTCTTGGTTATAGGTTGTGACTATAACAGATATTTTTTCTTCAAACTGCATAAATCAATGTTTTTTTCTGAATAGACGTCTCTTTATCGCATCAAGCACGTCAACGTGCTTTCTTATCACACTGGCAGAATAGGCAAAGTCGGCAGCGAACAACACCACGCCTATTCCTATATATGCCCACAGCCCGGTCGTCAATGCAGTGGCACACGCCAAGAGTCCGATGCCGACATGCAAAACGACTACCTTTAGAAGCCGCCACGTCACGTGATAGCCATAACACACGCGATAGAACACCGACGAAAAGAGCAGTTCCACAAACGAGGCGACAGCTATTCCTACGCCAGTGCCGAACAACCCGAGACAGTTGTAGCCCATTATCACCGAGCCTGTCAACAACAAAGCATTGGTTGCCTCAAGCAGCATGTACTTGCCGGAGTCGCCACGCGCCAGCGCCATGTATTCTATCGGCAGATACATCGCCCTTGCATACATCGACAGCGACGCCACCTGCACCAATGGCAGTGCCGTCATGAACTTGCCGCTATAGAGCAGCGGCAGAAGCAGCGGCATGGCTATGATGAACGCCACAATCATGGGCGATATTAGGTGCAGAGACATCTCTATCTGGCTGTTCACCACGTTGTTGAACTCATTACCTACAGACGCGACCGACGACAGCCGCGGGAAATAGTCGGTCTCCATCGCCGTGAATATCATGCCTGAATAGGTGAATATCATCACGTAGGCGGAGTTGTACAGACCCACGGTGCCGATGTCGTCGACATAGCTCAGATAGGAGCGTATCACCATCTCAGCGCCACTGCCAGCCATTCCGGCAAGCACGAAGGCAATGCCAAGTTTCAGGAAACTGCTGCCCTCACGCAATGCCGACATACTGAAGCCCATATGGAACGGATAGGCACGAAACGAATACTTGACCACAGCCACCGTCTGCAACAGCAGCATCAGCAGCAACGACGGCACGATGCCGCTCTGCCCAAGAAAATAATATATCGGCACTATGATGATCAGCGACAGTATTGCCGCCAGAACCGAGCTTACAGCCACCTCGCGCAGCCGTCGTGTTGCCTTGAGAATGGCAAGCTCGCCTGCCGAGAATGTGGTCATTGCCACAACTGGCGAGAGCAGCACAAAGTGAAGCGTGTGGTTGCCGAACGAGAATGTCCAGCGGCTCAACAGCGGGGCAAGCAATGCGCAGATGAGCAGTCCGAGCAACGAGGTCAACACGCACCAGTGGCGGAACACGTCGATCTTGCGCCGAAGCGTGGCCTGGTCGCCATGGTCGTAGGCTACCGACATCTCGCGGATGGCACTGACCGACAGCCCAAGGTTCGTGGAGTCGCCGATGAGCTTTATCGTCGACGAGAAAAGGGCAAGCAAGCCCATGCCTGACGGACCGAGCAGGAGCGCGACGCACTTGTTGCGCACCAGTCCGACAAGCACGTTCAGACCTTGAACGCCTCCGAACAAGCCTATATATTTTAGAATATGTGAGTAACTGTTCTGATTTTCCATTTATAACTTAACGTAATTAAATATAAATTATTACTTTTGCAGAAAAGAAAATATCCCACAATTATGCAAAACCAACCATTAGTAAGCTTCATCATACCCGCATACAACATCGAGCCTGACATGCTGCGCGAATGTATTGATAGCATAATGTCACTGTCGCTGAGCGAACAGGAGCGCGAGATTATCGTTGTCGACGACGGCTCCGAATTCACGCCTCTCAACGACCTCAACGACCTTGCCGACAACTTTATCTACCTGCGCCAGCGCAACCAAGGGCTCTCCGCCGCGCGCAACACCGGACTGCGCATGGCTACCGGGCGCTTCATACAGTTTGTTGATGCCGACGACCGCCTCATACGGGCGCCCTACGAGCACTGTCTCGACATAGCGCGCTACCACAACCCCGACGTCGTGTTCTTCAAGAGCACGACCACAGACCGCAACGTGGAGACACCATTCACCTATAACGGACCGACAACCGGCAGCGAGTACATGCGCAGCAACAACATCCGGGCAGCCGCATGGGGATATATTTTCGAGCGCAACATACTTGGCGACCTGCGCTTCACACCAGGCAGGTTCCACGAGGACGAGGAGTTCACACCACAGCTTTTCCTACGCTCCGAGCGCTTCTACTCCACCGACTCCGAGGCCTACTTCTACCGCCAGCGCGAAGGCTCCATCACCAACGACAACACCGAGAACCACACCCACGCGCTTTTTGCCGACACCGAGCGCATACTCCTCCATCTGCAGAGCCTCGTCGTGCCCAACGCCGACCGCCCTGCCCTCAACCGCCGCATAGCACAGCTCACGATGGACTACCTCTACAACATCATTCGCCGCACCCACGACAGGGATTTGCTCGCCGAAACAATGGAGCGCCTGCGCAGCCACGGACTCTACCCCCTGCCCGACCGCGACTACACCAAGAAGTACAAGTATTTCCGCAAGATGATTGGCAACGCCGTCACAAGACGGCTGCTCTTCATGCTAATAAGGAAATAATAACATTTTTTGTAGCCTGACTTTTGCAGGAATTGCTTAACTTTGTAAAAACATCAAAACAAGGAATAAAACAATGAAGTTCAGACAATATACCCTACTCGCGCTCGCCATGCTCGCCTCGTCGTCAATGGCGCAGGTGAAAAAAGCCGCGACAGCAAAGCCTGCCGTAGCAGCAAAGACGGCAAAGGTGGCAGCCAACGTCATGTCGCCACGTGCAAAGGCGCTGTTTGAGGACATGCTGCCCAACACACAGAAGATTTTTATCATCGACAGCGCCATCGTCGACAAGGACAATGTGCTGAGTGCCATACCGTTGCCCAAGGACTACGGCAGATATGTCGACTACGACACGTTCTTCGGCAAGACCACCGGCAAGAAGTCGTTCGTGTTTGTCAACGGCTTCGGCAACCGCTGCTACTACACCGAAGCGGGTGCCGACAGCATCTCTCGCCTCTACATGCGCGACAAGTTAGGCGACGGATGGGGCAAGCCAGTTGCCATAAAGGAGGTGAACGACCGGTTCACCGACATCAGCTATCCCTACATGTCGTCCGACGGACAGACTCTCTACTTCGCGGGAGTGTCCAACGACGACGGACTGGGCAAGCGCGACATCTACATGACCAAGTATGATGCCGACGAGGGCACATTCATGACTCCAGAGAACATTGGACTGCCGTTCAACTCTGCTGCCGACGACTACGCATTCATCATTGCCGACGCCCACCGGCTGGCATGGTTTGCCACCACGCGCCGCCAGCATGAGGGCAAGGCGTGCGTCTACGTGTTCGTGCCTGCCGAGCAGCGGCAGAACTACAGCGAGGACGAAATCGGCAGGAACAAGCTCATAAGCCTTGCCAACATCACGCGCATACGTGAGACTTGGCCTACACCAGAGATTCGCGAACGTGCCATGGCGCGACTCAACCAGCTCCAGCACTCCACCAACACCATTGCCTCGGCTGGCGACAACATCGCGTTTGTTGTCAACGACGACAACACCTACACCAATGCCGACCAGTTCTGCTCCGACGACACCCGCCGACAGTTCTTCGACCTGCAACGCCTGCAGACCGACCTCGACGCCACTCTGAAAAAGCTCGACGCCATGCGCTCGCAGTACCACGCCGCACCGACCGCCGACCGCAAGACTCTCGGACAGCAGATTGAACAGCTTGAGCAGAAGACCATCCAACTGCGGCAGAGTGCCAAGGAGGCAGCTCAGGACTTGCGCACCAAGGAGAGCAATCTATTGAAGAACAAATAAACAGAAACAATTTTTTAAAAACTACTCTATTATGGAAAAGAAACATTTCGCAGAATCAGAACTTATCATCAACAAGGACGGAAGCATATTCCACTTGCATGTAAGACCCGAACAACTTGCCGACAAAATCATTCTTGTTGGCGACCCGGGACGCGTGGCTCTCGTGGCTTCGCATTTCGACAACAAGGAGTGCGACATCGAAAGCCGTGAGTTCCACACCATCACAGGCTCGTACAAGGGCAAACGAATTACCGTGATTTCAACCGGCATCGGATGCGACAACATCGACATCGTGATGAACGAGGTTGACGCGCTCGCCAACATCGACTTCCAAACGCGTGAGGAGAAGCCCCAGCCGCGCTCACTCGAAATCGTGCGCATCGGCACATGCGGCGGACTACAGCTCAACACGCCCGAGGGCACGTTCATCTGCTCGGAATATTCCGTTGGCTTCGACGGACTGCTCAACTTCTACGAGGGCCGCAACGCCGTGTGCGACCTGCCGATGGAACGCGCCCTGATAGAGCACCTCGGATGGACGGGCAACATGTGCCAGCCTTATCCCTATGTCATCAAGGCTGACGAGCAGCTTGTGGAGCGCATCGCCCAGGGCGACATGGTGCGCGGCATAACCGTGGCGTGCGGCGGCTTCTTCGGTCCGCAGGGCAGACAGCTGCGCATACCGCTCGCCGACCCTCACCAGAACGAGAAGATTGAGAGCTTCGAGCACAACGGCATGCACATCACCAACTTCGAGATGGAAAGTTCGGCTCTCGCCGGTCTCTCACGTCTGATGGGCCACCACGCCACCACCGTGTGCATGGTGATAGCCAACCGTCGCGCCGGAAAAGCCGACACTGGCTACAAAAACCACATCGACGACCTCATCAAGCTTGTGCTTGAGCGGCTGTAAAGAGGGTGATGCCCCTCTCACAATAATAATATATGAAGAAAAGCAAGTATATCATTTTCTCTTTTTTGGCAATCATCATTATGGTTGCCATTGCAAGCCACGCGACGGACTACAGCAAAGCCTACAACGAATGGAGCCATGAGTCCATCAGGCAGCTCAACGCGCGTGGCAAGCATTTCATAGCTGCCAACATGCCCGACAGTGCCCTCGTGTGCTTCACGATGGCAAGCGGCAAGTACACCCCGGCACTCGGCGACAGCGACAAGGTGGCGTGCAGCACGGCTCTCAACAACGCCGCCTACATTTATTTCTTCTTCCGCAACGACTATTCATAGTCATACATGTCGCTGCTCAAGTCGCTTGAGATTGCCGAAGAGGTTGGCGACACGCTCATGTTGCCCTACATTTATCTCAACATGGGCAACATCTTCACCAACTACAACGACGTGCAGAAAGCCACATCTCTCTACCGCAAGGCTTTCCGCGCGGCAGCGTCGAACGGCAACTGGCA